>JAIXSF010000201.1 GCA_027484835.1 Rhizobiaceae bacterium
GGCATCTCCTACCATGTCGGCGTCGACGGCATCTCGATGCTGTTCGTCATCCTGACGACGCTGCTCATGCCCTTCTGCATTCTCGCGAGCTGGACCTCGGTCGAGAAGCGCCTGAAGGAGTACATGATCGCGTTCCTGGTCCTCGAGACCCTGATGATCGGCGTTTTCGTGTCGCTCGACATCGTCCTCTTCTACGTTTTCTTCGAAGCCGGCCTCATCCCGATGTTCATCATCATCGGCGTCTGGGGTGGCAAGGATCGCGTCTACGCCTCCTACAAGTTCTTCCTCTACACGCTGCTCGGCTCGGTGCTGATGCTGCTCGCCATCATGGCCATGTACTGGGATGCCGGCACGACCGATATCGCGGCCCTTCTGCAGCACGACTTCCCGCCGCAGATGCAGACCTGGCTATGGCTTGCGTTCTTCGCCTCCTTCGCCGTGAAGATGCCGATGTGGCCGGTTCATACCTGGCTGCCGGACGCGCACGTTCAGGCCCCGACGGCCGGCTCCGTCATCCTGGCGGGTATCCTCTTGAAGCTTGGCGGCTACGGCTTCCTGCGCTTTTCGCTGCCGATGTTCCCGCTGGCGTCGGACTTCTTCGCCCCCTTCGTCTTCGCGCTGTCGGTCATTGCCATCATCTACACCTCGCTGGTCGCGATGATGCAGGAAGACATCAAGAAGCTGATCGCCTACTCGTCCGTCGCCCACATGGGTTACGTGACCATGGGTATCTTTGCCGCCAACCAGCAGGGCGTGCAGGGTGCGATCTTCCAGATGATCAGCCACGGCTTTGTGTCGGGCGCGCTCTTCCTCTGCGTCGGCGTGATCTATGACCGTCTCCATACCCGCGAGATTGCGGCCTATGGTGGTCTGGTCAACAACATGCCGAAATACGCACTCGCCTTCATGGTCTTCACCATGGCCAATGTCGGCCTGCCGGGTACCTCGGGCTTCGTCGGTGAGTTCCTGACCTTGATCGGCGTGTTCCGCGTCAACACCTGGGTCGCGCTTTTTGCCGCCACCGGCGTCATCCTCTCGGCCGCTTACGCACTCTGGCTCTATCGCCGGGTCGTCTTCGGTGCGCTGGAGAAGGAAAGCCTGAAGGCGATGCTCGACCTCTCCGCACGCGAAAAGCTGGTGCTTTACCCGCTGGTCGCACTCACCATCTTCTTCGGCGTTTACCCGGCCCCCATCCTTGATGCGACCGCCGCCTCCGTCGACAATCTGGTGAACAACTACTCCGCAGCCTTGCAAGCAGCCCAGTCCCTGGCGCTGATTGCGAACTGACGACAGGATCCTTTGGACATGACCGTTGAAACTCTCATTGCTAGCCTGCACCTGGTCACGCCGGAACTGATCCTGGCCGTGGGCGCCATGGTGCTGCTCATGATCGGCGTGTTTTCGGGCGATCGGTCGAACAGTGTCGTCACGGGTCTGGCGATTGCGCTGCTGATCTTCTCCGGCGCCTGGCTGGTCTTCGCCGGCAACGAAGGTTCTGCCTTCAACGGCGCATATCTTGCCGACGGCTATGCCAAGTTCATGAAGATCCTCGCTCTCATCGGTTCGGTGACGGCGATGATCATGGCGGTCGGTCACGCCCGCTACGATCACCTCGACAAGTTCGAGTTCCCGGTCCTGCTCGTGCTCGCGACCCTCGGCGTCATGCTGCTGATCTCGGCCAATGACCTGATCGCGCTTTACCTCGGCCTCGAACTGATGTCGCTGGCGCTCTACGTCGTCGCCGCCATCAACCGCGACAGCCTGCGCTCGACGGAAGCCGGCCTGAAGTACTTCGTGCTCGGGGCGCTGTCGTCCGGTATGCTGCTCTACGGCATGTCGCTGGTCTACGGCTTCACCGGCAACACCGGCTTCGACGAAATCGCCGGCGTGCTTTCTGCTGGCGAACCTTCGCTCGGTTTGATCTTCGGTCTGGTCTTCGTTCTGGCCGGTCTCGCGTTCAAGATTTCGGCCGTCCCGTTCCACATGTGGACGCCTGATGTCTATGAAGGCGCGCCGACCCCGGTCACCGCCTTCCTGGCGGCAGCCCCGAAGATTGGTGCTATGGCGATCTTCGTGCGCATCGTCATCGACGCCTTCCTGCCGATCTTCGCCGAATGGCAGCAGATCGTCGTCTTCATTGCTATTGCTTCGATGGTGCTCGGCTCGGTCGCCGCGATCGGTCAGAAGAACATCAAGCGACTGATGGCCTATTCCTCGATCGGTCACATGGGTTACGCGCTCGTCGGCCTCGCCGCCGGCAATGACACCGGTGTTGCCGGCGTCCTGCTCTACATGATGATCTATCTGGTCATGACGCTCGGCACCTTCGCCTGCATTATGGCGATGCGCCAGAAGGAAGGCGGCAATGTCGAGAACATCGACGATCTCGCCGGCCTGTCGACGACGCGTCCCTTCATGGCCTTCGTGCTGACCGCGCTGATGTTCTCGCTCGCCGGCATCCCGCCGCTTGCAGGCTTCTTCGCCAAGTACTTCGTGTTCGTCGCGGCCATCGAGGCAAAGCTTTACGCGCTCGCCATCATCGGCGTTCTCGCTTCGGTCATCGGTGCGTACTACTACCTGCGCATCATCAAGGTCATGTGGTTCGACGAAGCCAAGGGTGAGTTCGCCCGCACCTCTGTCGAGCTGCGCCTCGTCTTCGGTCTCTCCGGCTTCTTCGTTGTCGGTTATGTCCTCTTCGGCGGCCCGCTCGGAACGGCCGCGGAAGCTGCTGCAAAGACGTTGTTTAATTGACCAGCCTCGGAAGACCGCGCCGGATCTCTCTCGACGATTTTCGGCACGAAGCCTTAGACGAAGTCTCGTCCACCAATACGGAAGCATTCGCCCGCGCTCGCGCGGGCGATTCCGGTTTTCTGTGGGTGACGGCTGAACGACAGACCGGCGGCCGTGGCCGTCGCGGGCGCCCCTGGGTGTCCGAGCGTGGTAATCTGTATTCGACGCTGCTCCTGATCGACCCGGCGCCGACCGAGCAGCTCGGCTCGCTGCCCTTGGCGGTTGCGCTTGCCGTGCATGCCGCCGTTCAGTCGGTGATGCCGCCGAAGGGCGAGCCCGTCGAAATCAAGTGGCCGAACGATGTCTTGATCGGCCGGAAGAAGACGTCCGGTATCCTGCTGGAAGCAGAACGCCTTGCTGATGGCCATATGGCGCTCGCCATTGGCATCGGTATCAATATCGCGCATCGCCCGGATCTGACCCTCTATCCGGTGACCTCGCTTGCCGATCAGGGTGTCTCGATTTCGCCGCCGGAATTCTTTGCGCGTCTCTTTGCCGAGATGGCCGAGATGCTCGCCGTCTGGGACGAGGGCAGGGGCATCACCGAGATTGTCCGCCGCTGGCGCCGCGTTGCTTGCGGGATCGGCGAGAAAATCACGGTGAACCTGCCGGACCGCTCGATTTCCGGTATCTTTTCCGGAATCGATGATAAGGGAATTTTATTGCTCGACCGGGGCCCCGACGGAATAACGTCGGTGGCGGCCGGAGATGTGTTTTTCGGGTAGACTGGATCGGAAAGAAGAATGGCCAACAACGACGAACTGGTTTTCCTGCCGCTGGGCGGCGTGGGTGAAATCGGCATGAACCTCGCATTGTACGGCTACGGCCCGCCGTCCAATCGCCAGTGGATCATGGTCGACTGCGGCGTGACCTTTGCCGGTCCCGATCTGCCGGGCGTTGACCTCGTTCTGCCCGATATCAGCTTCATCAAGAAGCAGAGGAAGAACCTCAAAGGCATCATCATTACCCATGCCCACGAGGACCACTACGGCGCCTTGAACGATCTGTGGCCCGGCCTGAATGTACCTGTCTATGCCTCGCGCTTTACCGCCGGCATGCTGGAAGCCAAGCGTGACTACGAGGGCTCGCGCGCCGAGATCCCGATCACGCCCTTCAAGCAGGGTGACCGGATCAATGTCGGCCCCTTCGAGATCGAGGCCATCGGCGTCAACCACTCGATCCCCGAGCCCATGTCGCTCGTCATCCGCACCCCGCTCGGCAACGTCGTGCATACCGGTGACTGGAAGATCGACCACAACCCCTCGCTGGGGCCGCTGACCGATGAAGCGCGTTTCCGCGCGGTTGGCGACGAGGGTGTTCTGGCACTGCTCTGCGATAGCACCAACGCCCTGCGTGACGGCGTCTCGCCTTCGGAAGAGGAAGTCTCCAAGGGGCTGCAGAAGATCATCGAGGCGGCTGAAGGACGCGTCGCCATCACCACCTTCTCGTCCAACGTCGGCCGCATCCGCTCGATCGCCCAGGCCGCAGAAGCCGCCGGCCGTGAAGTCCTGCTGCTTGGCAGTTCGTTGAAGCGCGTCACCAATGTCGCCCAGGACATTGGCATCATGGAAGGCATCCGTCCCTTCATTGCCGAAGATGAATACGGCTTCATTCCGCGTGACAAGATCGTCGTCATCCTGACAGGTTCGCAGGGAGAGCCGCGCGCAGCGCTTGCCAAGCTCTCGCGCGACGAGATGCGCAACGTGGCGCTCACATCGGGTGACACAGTGGTGTTCTCGTCCCGTGCGATCCCCGGCAATGAGAAGGCGATCCTCGAGATCAAGAACGGCCTGATCGAGCAGGGCGTGCACATCATCACCGACAGCGAGGCTCTGGTCCACGTGTCCGGTCACCCGCGTCGCAACGAACTCCTGAAGATGTACGAGTGGGTTCGCCCGCAGATGCTGGTTCCGGTGCATGGTGAAGCTGCACACCTGGTGGCGCAGAAGGATCTTGCGCTGCAGGCCGGCATCCCGACGGTCCCGCGTGTCCGCAACGGCGACATGCTGCGCATCGCACCGGGCCCGGCCGAGGTCATCGACCAGGCACCGTTCGGCCGCGTCTACAAGGACGGCAGGCTTGTCGGCGATATCGAAGAAATGGGTATCGCCGACCGCAAGAAGCTCTCTTATGTCGGTCACGTGGCGGTCAGCGTGCTGCTCGACAGCCGATTCGATTTCCTCGGCGACCCGGACGTCGTGCCCTTCGGCCTGCCGGAATACGACCACGAGGGCGAGCTGATGGAGGACACGCTGTATGACGCCGTGCTCGGCGCCGTGGAAAGCATTCCGCGCAGCCGCCGCAAGGATCTGGAAACGGTCCGCGAGGCGATCCGTCGTGCGGTCCGGTCGACCGCCAACGAGGTCTGGGGCAAGAAGCCGATCGTCACTGTGTTCCTGACCAAAGTCTGAGGGACGGGGCGGGCAGGGATGACCTAGTCTCTGCCCACTGTGTCTGGAGGAAAACATGCTCGGCCGTGTCAACCATATCGCCATTGCTGTTCCCGATCTTGCGACCGCCACCGCGAGCTATCGCGACACGCTGGGCGCCAAGGTCTCGCAGGCGCAGGCTTTGCCGGAACATGGCGTGACGGTCGTCTTCGTCGAGCTGGAGAACACCAAGGTCGAGCTTCTGGAGCCGCTTGGTGATGCCTCTCCCATCGCGGCCTTTCTTGAAAAGAACCCCTCGGGCGGCATGCACCACATCTGCTACGAGGTGACTGACATTCTGGCGGCCCGCGACCAGCTCAAGGCAGGTGGCGCGCGCGTTCTCGGCAATGGCGATCCGAAGATCGGCGCGCATGGAAAGCCTGTCCTCTTCCTGCATCCCCAAGATTTCTTCGGCACGCTGATCGAGCTCGAACAGGTCTGAACCGACGCTCGCACCGAGATGAAATCTTGTTGATCGGCGCCTTCGCGCACCTGCGACGCTTTTGCCTTTGTGCCTGATCCCATCCGTGATTATAGGGTGGTCAACGGCAAGGCAGTAAGGTTCCATGCCGGCCCAAGTCTGGAGCGAGACATCATGGCGATCCTGTCTGGATTTGCGATCTACTTTGTCATCTGGTGGCTGACACTGTTTGCGGTCCTGCCCATCGGTCTGCGCACGCAGGATGAGGACCAGAGCGTCGTGCCCGGCACTGTGGCAAGCGCGCCGGCCCGCTTTCGGGCGTTGCGCATCTTCCTGACGACAACGGTCGTCTCGGGGCTGATCTACGGCGCGTGGTATGTTGCTGGCACCTATTTCGGCATCGGTTTCAAGGACCTTCCGGTCATCATGCCGACGCTTCAGCCGCAAGCCTGAAACCATCAGGCCCACCCATCACCGGGCTTGACCGTCGAAACTGTCGAAAAGGCAAAAAAAAACAAGGTCCAAAGACCTTGTTCGAAGCTTCGCGTGATCCTTCACCATTTAAGGGGCTGCGAACGGGCGCGCCTAGATCTTATCCTCCCAAGACTTGACCGCGAGTGTGGCAAAGATTTGAACCCCCTGCCTCTTTTATGGGCTGAACCTAGCCCAAACATTTATCGTTGTCACCCCTGAATCTTGCAGATTTGTTACACTCATCCAAAAAAGATTTGGAGCCAGTTTTTGTCGCACGCAAGTCATGGAATGACCAGATTTCCAGCGCTTGTCGGTGCTTCGTCACTCCCCGCGCCATCTTGTGTCGCGCGAACATATGCCTTCTGTGGGCGAGCGAGCCGAACGGCGCTTGCGGGTTTTCTTCTCATGTTCAACCGGCTATGAACGCTTCCTGACAACCCGTTTCAATCGCTGATTCCGCCGATCCGGCGGCATCGACAACCATCTGGAATTCGTTATGCGTCTGTCGCGCTACTTCATGCCGATCCTGAAGGAAAACCCCAAGGAAGCCGAGATCGTCTCCCACCGCCTGATGCTGCGGACGGGCATGATCCGCCAGCAGAGCCAGGGCATCTATTCCTGGCTGCCGCTCGGCAAGCGCGTGCTCGACAAGGTGAACGCGATCATCCGCGAAGAGCAGAACCGTGCGGGCGCCATCGAGCTTTCCATGCCGACGCTGCAGTCCGCAGAACTCTGGCAGGAAAGCGGTCGTTACGAGGATTACGGCAAGGAAATGCTGCGCATTCGCGACCGGCAGGACCGCCCGATGCTCTATGGCCCGACCAATGAGGAGATGATCACCGACATCTTCCGCTCGTCGGTGAAGTCCTACAAGAGCCTGCCGCTCAACCTCTACCACATCCAGCTGAAGTTCCGCGACGAGATCCGCCCGCGCTTCGGCACGATGCGCTCGCGCGAATTCCTGATGAAGGACGCCTATTCCTTCGACCTGACCCAGGCCGACGCCATCCACTCCTACAACAAGATGTTCGTCGCTTACCTGCGCACCTTCGATCGCCTCGGTCTGCGCGCCATCCCGATGCGCGCCGATACCGGCCCGATCGGCGGTAATCACAGCCACGAATTCATCATCCTCGCTGACACCGGCGAGTCCGAGGTCTATTGCCACAAGAGCTTCGTCGATTTCGACATTCCGGCTGCCGACACCGATTTCGACAGCGTCGACGGCCTGCAGTCGATCTTCGACAAGTGGACCTCGGTCTACGCCGCCACGTCGGAAATGCATGACGAAGCCGCCTTCGACGCCATCGGCGAGAATGAACGCCTTTCGGCGCGCGGCATCGAGGTCGGCCACATCTTCTACTTCGGCACCAAATACTCCGAGCCGATGGGCGCCAAGGTCCAGGGCCCTGATGGCAAGGAACACCTTGTCCACATGGGCTCCTATGGTATCGGCCCGACCCGCCTTGTTCCCGCCATCATCGAAGCCTCGCATGACGAGAACGGAATCATCTGGCCGGCCTCGGTCGCGCCCTTCGATGCCGTTGTCATCAATATGAAGCCGGGCGATGAAGGCTGCGACACGACCTGCGATCGTCTCTATGTCGCCCTGCAGAACGCCGGCAAGGACGTGCTCTATGACGACACCGACGATCGTGCGGGCACCAAGTTCGCGACAGCAGACCTGATCGGTGTTCCGACGCAGGTCATCGCCGGTCCGCGCGCTGTTGCCGCCGGCGAGGTCGAGCTCAAGGATCGCAAGACCGGCGCTCGCGAGACGCTGACGATCGAAGCCGCGATCAACAAGCTGACGGCCTGAGGTAAACTCAGGCCGGATTGAGGTTGGGTGACCGAAACCGGGATCCCGAGGCAAGGAGAGACCATGGCGACGACGGCCGCTGGCAACGAGACGGTGGAAACGGGCAAGGCTGGATCGGCGCGTGCCTTTTCCGGCTTTGAGCGCATGGTGGCCTGGCGCTATCTGCGCGCCCGCCGCAAGGAAGCCTTCATTTCCGTGATCGCCGGCTTCTCCTTCATCGGCATCATGCTCGGTGTGGCGACGTTGATCATCGTCATGGCGGTGATGACCGGCTTCCGCACCGAGCTCGTGTCGCGCATCCTCGGCATCAATGGCCACATGATCGTGCAGGCGGTTGACCAGCCGCTGAGCGACTATGCCGGTCTCGCCGAGCGCTTCGCTGCGGTCCCGGGCGTCACCATGGCGCTGCCGCTGGTCGAAGGGCAGACGCTTGCGTCCGGTCGCGAAGGTGCCGGCACCGGCGCTCTCGTCCGCGGCATCCGTCCTGATGATCTCACCAAGCTGTCGGTCGTCTCGTCCAACATCCGTTCGGGCGACATGGTCGGCTTTGCCACAGGGCAGGGCGTTCTGATCGGATCGCGCATGGCGGCCCAGCTCGGGCTCTCCGCCGGCGACACCATCACGCTGGTCTCGCCGGAAGGCGATGTCACGCCGCTCGGCGTCAATCCGCGCGTGAAATCCTATCCGGTCTCGGCGATCTTCGAGATCGGCATGTCCGAATACGATGCCTCGATCATCTATATGCCGCTCGAGGAAGCGCAGCTCTATTTCAACGTCGAAGGCATCGTTCAGTCGATCGAGCTGTTCATCGCCGATCCTGATGCCGTCGATGAACTGCGCCCGCTGATCGAGGAGGCGGCCGGCCGCCAGATCTTCCTCACCGACTGGCGCCAGCGCAACCAGACCTTCTTCTCCGCCCTTCAAGTTGAGCGCAACGTCATGTTCATGATCCTGACGCTGATCGTGCTCGTGGCAGCCCTCAACATTATCTCGGGCCTCATCATGCTGGTGAAGGACAAGTCGAGCGACATCGCCATCCTGCGCACCATGGGGGCGACCTCAGGCGCGATCATGCGGATCTTCTTCATGACCGGGGCAGCCATCGGCACGGCCGGTACGCTTGCCGGCGTCGTGATGGGCGTCGTCGTCTGTCTCAACATCGAGAGCATCCGCCAGTTCTTCTCCTGGGTCTCGGGCACCGTGCTCTTTGATCCTGAACTCTATTTCCTGAGCCAGCTGCCGGCCGACATGAATGCCAGTGAAACCGTGTCCGTGGTCATCATGGCGCTCAGCCTGTCATTCATGGCCACCATCTTCCCGGCCTGGCGGGCCTCGCGCCTGGATCCCGTCCAAGCCCTGCGTTACGAATGAGGATGCCGAATTCAATGGCAAAAGACGTGGTTCTCTCGCTCGCCGGCATTGATCGTCATTATGGTCAGGGTGAGACAGTGCTGTCGATCCTCAAGGGCGCCGACTTCACGCTTCGGACCGGTGAGACGGTCGCACTGGTCGCACCCTCGGGCACGGGGAAGTCGACGCTGTTGCATGTCGCCGGCCTGCTTGAGCATCCTGATGGCGGTGAGGTCACACTTGGTGGCGTCGCCTGCCAGGAGCTCGGTGACGAAGAGCGCACTGCGATCCGCCGCAAGTCGGTTGGCTTTGTCTACCAGTTTCACCACCTCCTGCCGGAATTCTCGGCACTGGAAAACGTCATGATGCCGCAGCTGATTGCTGGCCTGTCCAAGGGCGAAGCCGCGGAACGGGCCAAGCAGCTTCTCGACTACATGCGTGTCGGCCATCGCGCCGAACATCGTCCGGCCGAACTCTCCGGCGGTGAGCAGCAGCGTGTGGCAATCGCCCGCGCCGTCGCCAATGCGCCGCTCGTGCTGCTCGCCGACGAGCCAACCGGAAATCTTGATCCGGAAACGGCAAGCTACGTCTTCTCGGCACTTGAGGCGCTGGTACGCCAGTCGGGACTGTCAGCCATGATCGCGACCCACAATCACGACATCGCCCGTCGGATGGACCGCTGCGTGACCCTGGTCGACGGCAAGGTCGTCGAACTCGACGTCTGATCTCAGTCCCCTTTTTTCTTTCCTTTCCTGATGCCGCTGCGCCTCGGTGGATTTTGTTCCACCGAGGCTGCGGTTTTTTTAGGTTGACATTGGAACAAGAGAAGAACAAACTAAAAACATAAAGGGACAAGGAGACAGAAATGACCGAAATTCTTCGTGACGTTGCTGCATTTGCCTCGATGGCGGTTTTCGTATCCAGCATGGCTTTGCTGATGATGGCGCTCTGACATTCTGCGGCGGCAAAGCTGGTGACCAAGCTCTTGCCGCCCGACTTCCTTCTGGACTTCACAGCCGCAAAGACCGAAAATCCCGACCGATTCAGGTAATGAGGAATGAAGCGGTATGGGCGAGGACAACGTCGACAGGCAGGCGTCCGGTGGACTGGGTGATGGCCCGGGTTTCGTGCACTTGCGGGTGCATTCCGCCTATTCGCTGCTTGAGGGCGCCCTGCCGCTCAAGAAGATCCTCGGCAAGGCAGTCGCCGACGACCAGCCGGCGATCGCGATCACGGACACCAACAATCTCTTCGTTGCACTTGAGTTCTCCCAGAAGGCACTCGGCGATGGCATTCAGCCGATCATCGGATGCCAGCTGTCGATCGACATGGAGGACTCGACCGGCGAGAAGCGCGGCGGCAATGGCCATATGCCGGATCTGCCGGCCGTCGTCGTCCTGGCATCGGATGCCGATGGCTATGAGCGGCTCGTCGATCTCGTCAGTCGGGCCTATCTCGGCGGCGATGCGGGGCAGCCGACGCATGTGAAGCTCTCCTGGCTTGAGGAGAGCGGGACCGAAGGCCTGATCGTGCTCACGGGCGCGGGCGGCGGGCCAATTGATCGTATTCTCAAGGATGGCCACAAGGCCCAGGCCGAAAGCCGTCTCCTGTCGCTGAAGCGCCTGTTCGGCGATCGCCTCTATGTCGAACTTCAGCGCCACGGTGATTACGACCGTACTCATGAGCGGCGCATGGTGCAGCTCGCCTATGAACATGACCTGCCGCTGGTCGCGACCAACGAGGCCTTTTTCCCGTCGCGTGACGACTATGACGCCCATGATGCACTGATGGCTGTGGCCCACAACGCCATCGTCTCGAATGACGACCGCTTCCGCCTGACACCGGATCACTACCTGAAGAGCCGGGCGGATATGATGAAGCTCTTCGCCGATCTGCCGGAGGCGCTGGAGAATTCGGTCGAGATCGCCCGTCGCTGCTCCTTCGTACTGGATACTCGCAAGCCCATCCTGCCGCGCTTCACCGGCGGCAGTGACGATCCGGAAGAAGCCGAACGCGAAGAGGCGCTTGAGCTCCGCCGTCAGGCGGAGGAGGGGCTCGACCACCGTCTGGCAGCCCTTGGCATGGCGCCCGGCTACGAAGAGAGAGAATATCGCGAGCGCCTGGAATTCGAGCTCTCGGTTATCGAGCGCATGAAGTTCCCCGGCTACTTCCTCATCGTTGCGGACTTCATCAAATGGGCGAAGCAGCATGAAATCCCGGTCGGCCCTGGCCGTGGTTCGGGTGCGGGCTCGCTGGTTGCGTATGCGCTGACCATCACCGACGTGGACCCCTTGCGCTTCTCGCTCCTCTTCGAACGCTTCCTCAATCCGGAACGCGTCTCGATGCCCGACTTCGACATCGACTTCTGCCAGGAACGTCGCGAAGAGGTCATTCGCTACGTCCAGAAGAAATACGGTCGCGAGCAAGTAGGGCAGATCATCACCTTCGGATCGCTGCAGGCCCGCGCGGCGCTGCGCGACGTCGGCCGTGTGCTCGAAATGTCCTACGGCCAGGTCGACAAGATCTGCAAGCTAGTGCCGAACAACCCGGCAAACCCGACGCCACTGTCAAAGGCGATCGAGGAGGAGCCCAAGTTGCAGGAGGCTGCCGCCGAAGAGCCTGTTGTTGCGCGTCTGCTGGAGATAGCCCAGAAGATCGAAGGCCTTTACCGCCACGCCTCGACCCACGCCGCCGGTATCGTCATCGGCGACCGCCCGCTCTCGAAGCTGGTGCCGATGTATCGCGATCCGCGTTCCGACATGCCGGTCACCCAGTTCAACATGAAATGGGTCGAACAGGCTGGCCTCGTGAAGTTCGACTTCCTCGGCCTGAAGACGCTGACGGTTCTGAAGACGGCCGTCGACTTTGTCGAGGAGCAGCGCGGCATCAAGGTCGATCTGGCGGCCATCCCGCTCGATGACACCTTGACCTACGAGATGCTGTCACGCGGTGAAACGGTCGGCGTCTTCCAGGTGGAAAGTGCCGGCATGCGCAAGGCCCTCATCGGCATGCGCCCCGACTGCATCGAGGACATCATCGCGCTGGTGGCGCTTTATCGCCCGGGCCCGATGGAAAACATCCCGGTCTA
>JAIXSF010000091.1 GCA_027484835.1 Rhizobiaceae bacterium
AGGCATCGTTGTTCGACATGATCGCTGGCTCCTCAAAAGCGTTTGATGCTGTGGGGTCTTAAACTTCCGCAGTCACGAGAGCAATACGGAGAACGACATTTGCGGATCAATTGGCGCGCGGAGGCGAATGGCCGCACCAGGCTTGACTAAACCCGGCGGAAATCCATGCACCCGTTGCGCAGCGCTGGCAGCAGAGCTTGCAGACGGATCCTACGCCGGGCGAGGAGACGACCGTCGAAGTAGCGTTTTCCCTACGAAAAAGCCGCGCATCGAGCGCGGCTTTCGAGAGATAAAATCAAGCGACGGATCTTGAACGCTTACTGCAGCGGCACGAGGTCGTCGTCGACCGAGCCTGCGAACTGTTCGACACCGATATTGGCCTGCAGCGCCAGCTGGGCGTCGCCGTCCTTCTGGTAGATGTCATCGCGGAACTGGACGATATTGTCGCTTGTCGACCACGCCGTGATGTAGACGATGTAAACCGGCACTTCTTCGGCCAGCTTGATCGGGTTGTTCTGGCGAGTCGTGATGACACGTTCGATTTCCTGGCGCGACCAGCCGGGCGTGTCGCGCAGGAGCCAGGTGACGAGATCGCGAACGTTCTGCACGCGGATGCAGCCCGAGGATTCGAAGCGCATCAGCTTGTTGAACAGGCCCTGCTGGGGCGTGTCGTGCATGTATTCGTTGTTCGGATTGTGGAAGTTGATCTTGGTCGACGCCATGGCGTTGATCTTGCCCGGGTCCTGGCGGAACATCAGGTTCGGCGCCTTTTCGGCGTTCCAGTCGACCGTTTCCGGTGCAACCTCGTTGCCGCTGCCATCGAACAGGCGAATGCTGTTGCGCGTCAGGTAGGTCGGGTCCTTGCGCATCAAGGGCACGATGTCCTTTTCGACGATCGAACGCGGCGCGGTCCAGTAAGGGTTGAGGATGACCTCGTAGATCTTCGAGTTGATCATATGAGTCGGGCGGTCGATACGGCCAACGACGGCGGTGTTGCGCAGGGCGACGCGATCGTTCTCGACGGCTTCGACAGATGCGCCCGGCACGTTGACTAGCACGTAACGACGGCCGAGATCACCCGACATCGACTGCAGGCGGATCAGGTTGGTGTTCAGCTGGTTGAGACGAACATCCGCGCCGACATTCAGCGCCTTGACGGTGAATTCGCCGAGCACGCCATCTTCCGGCAGGCCATGGCGGGCCTGGAAGCGCTTGACGGCGCCTTCTACGTAGGAATCGTAGGAATTCGAGACACCTGCCTCACGCGGCAGGTCGCCGGAAATCATCAGACGCTGGCGCAGGCTCTGGACCGAGGGGTCCATCGCGCCAATGCGCAGGGCAGCCGGGGCGTTGACCGTCGGCCAGCCGCCGTTGGATACGATCGACTGATACTGGGCGATCGACTGCTGCATATAGACGAGGTTGCTGGCGCTCAGGATCGGGCTGTTCGACACGACGGCAGCAGCGGTTCTCGACGCCTGCGCGTCGAACTGATCGTCCCAGTTGCCGCGGCGCGGTGCATTGATCAGATCGTTGATCGCGTCTTGCGCCATGGCCTGTCCGGCAATCGCCGCAGCACCGGCGGCAGCCACACCACGGAGCAGCGATCGGCGCGAAAGAGCAACAATACCAGACTTATTGGACATATTTCCTACCGTTTCATCCTGAACCTGAACCAAACGCATAACGCGCCATGGTTAACAAAGCGCCGCCACGAGGGCTGAAAATTGCGTCACGCGGTGTATCGGAGGCGGTCGATGGGCCTCGCGATGCTCACTCCGGCGGTCCCATATCAATATGGCCAATTCGTGTCAGATTGCCGTTCCGTCACGGGAGTGTGTAGCGCCAAAGTAGCATCGTGACAGCCTCAACGCGAAAACCGGACGCTTCGCGAGAAGCATCCGGTTTCGAGCGGTGGATCGCCTGGAGGTCGTTCGCTATGCCTTACAGGCGATAGAGGATCTGGTCGTTCCAGAAGCGGTCGAGGCGCTGCAGGAGCTTGTTCATCTGGGTGAACTCGTCGGTGCCGATGCCGCCGACCTTCTGGATCGAACCGATGTGACGCTCATAGAGCTTGGCAACGGTTTCGGCGATCTCTTGGCCGGCATCCGTCAGGCTGATGCGGACCGAGCGACGGTCGACACGCGAGCGCTGGTGGTTGATGAAGCCGAGGTCGACGAGCTTCTTGACGTTGTAGGAGACGTTCGAGCCCAGATAGTAACCCCGCGAGCGCAGTTCACCGGCGGTCAGTTCCGAATTGCCGATGTTGAAGAGCAGGATAGCCTGGACAGCGTTGATGTCTGAGCGACCCTTGCGGTCGAACTCGTCCTTGATGACGTCGAGAAGGCGGCGGTGAAGACGCTCGACGAGGTGGAGGGATTCGAGGTAGAGCGAACGGATCGCTTCTTCCTGCGGGTCGAGAGTGGCCGGCTGCGGCTTGAGCTTGGTGTTCATATCGGTCTGCCTCACTGTTTTGTTTGGCGGTGTTGGTTTTTTCTCCCGCCTTGGTGAGGACCGTAT
>JAIXSF010000465.1 GCA_027484835.1 Rhizobiaceae bacterium
ATCGTTGAAGCCTTTGTCGACAATAAGCTGCGGGTCGTCGAAGAACTCCTCTGGAGCGAATTGGGTGAAGCTGCCGCCCAAGCGGAAAGCGAAGCTGCACGTATTCGCAGCGAAATACTCGCCGGAACACGTCCGGGCTTTGGCTTTGTCACGGTGAAATCCGCCGCTGGGTCTTTGTGCGCCATTGCTGAAGGCGATGCCCATCAAGGCGCGTTGGCGAGCCTGGGCGAGAGCTTCGCACAATTTCAGACCGCCCATCCAGGCTATGTGATGAAGACCATCGATCAAGCCTTCATGGGGCTGCAACGCGAGGATTGCAGTGCCGTCTATGCGGAGGCGAAGGATCTCAAAATGCTGGTGGAAGGGCTCGAACGGGCTTCCATCGACTACAGTGTGGCGCCCTATTGGATCGATGAAGACCGCCTGGCAGAAGCGCAGGCTTCAATCGACGCCATGACGACTGACGAGCAGAAGCGACTCGCATCCCTCCGCCAGGAACAGGAGGCGCGCAACCTACAGGCGAGAAAACTGAGCGAAGATAAGGCGACGCAGTTGGCTGCTCGGCAAGCAGAACTGCAGGCACAGTATTCTCAAGAGGCAAAGGCGGCTTTTGATGGCTTGTCTGACAGGGCGGAGCTCTACCTGAAGGAGGAGGACGGGGAGGATAACAGTGTCGCCCTTCTTTTCCCTGATCTGGCCGAATGGAAAACGCAGCAGATCCGCGAAGGATGGGTGCCGGAGAACTACTCGGACCAAATGCTCGACTATGGTACAGCGGATTGGAAAGGCAGAAAACTGGAAGCCGTGGTGATGAAGGTCGACTTCGTCCTCAAGCATCCAGAACGCGGCGAGTATTCCGAAAATTGCTTCATCATGGGTTACCTGATGGATCAGGAGTTCAAGTTGCAGCGCGACGCGTTTGTTGACCGCTGCGACGCTTCCCAATGGCAAGACTGGCAGGACGGCCGAGGTTTCGAAAGCCGATGGGTGGCCGAGTAGCGCCAAGCCTGATGCGCGGAGCCCTAATGGCGCTCCGCGCATCAGCAAATCTTTCGGCTGACATGCTAGGTGATCAGCGAGTAACTCGTGGATCCCTCACACCAGATCCCTCTCGCGCAGGGCTTCCGCCGTCTGAAGGTCGACGGAGACGAGCTGGGACACGCCCTGTTCGGCCATGGTGACGCCGAAGAGGCGGTTCATGCGGGCCATGGTAATGGGATTGTGCGTGATGATGACGAAGCGGGTCTCGGTGGAGGCGGCCATTTCGTCCATCAGGTTGCAGTAGCGCTCGACATTGTGGTCGTCGAGCGGCGCGTCAACTTCGTCCAGTACGCAGATCGGGGCAGGGTTGGTGAGGAAGACGGCGAAGATCAGGGCCATGGCGGTCAGCGCCTGTTCGCCGCCCGAAAGCAGCGTCATGGTCTGCGGCTTCTTGCCCGGCGGGCGGGCGAGGATTTCGAGGCCGGCTTCCAGTGGGTCGTCGCTTTCGATCAGCTGCAGTTCGGCCGTGCCGCCGTTGAAGAGGTGGGTGAAGAGGCGCTGGAACTGGGAATTCACCACATCGAAGGCGGCAATCAAACGCTCGCGGCCCTCGCGGTTCAGGCTCTGGATGGCGCCACGCAGCTTGCGGATGGCATCGATGATGTCGTCGCGCTCCTTGATCAGGGCGGCGAGCTTGTCCGACAGCTCCTTCTGCTCTTCTTCGGCGCGCAGGTTGACCGCGCCTAAGCGCTCGCGCTCCATCTTCAGCCGGTCGAGATTGCGCTCGACCTCGCGCAGGTCGCCGATTTCGGATGGGTCTTTCAGGCCCGTCAGGCGGAAGGCCTCGTGCGGGCCGACAGTCAGCGTATCGCGGATGCGGGTCTCGGCTTCGATGCGCCATTCGCGGGCGGATACGAGGCGTTCTTCGGCGCGGCCACGCTTTTCCCTGCTTTCAGCGAGTTCGGCAAGCGCGGCGGCTGCCTTCTGGTCGGCCTCGCGCTGTCGGGTCTCGGCCTCGACGAGACGATCGGCGGCCTCACGGCGGTCCTTCTCGGCCTTGTCGAGCGCGGTCATCAGGTTGCGGCGCTTGTCCTCGAATTCGTCCGGCGCCATTTCGAGATCGGTGATCTCCTCGCGGGCTTCCGCCTCGCGCTCGCGCAGGGTCGCGATGTGTTCTTCTGCAGACTTGGCGCGGTTCTGCCAGTTTTGCTTTTCCTGGCCGATCGAGAGAATGCGGCGGCGGCGCATCTCGTCTTCACGGGCGAGACCTTCGAAACGGGCACGGGCTTCGGCAAGCAGGCCCCGGTCGCGGGCAACGACGGCTTCCGCGTCGCGCAGGCGGGAGTCGAGGGCGGAGAGGTCGGGCGTCTCCTCCATCTCGATGCGGGCGGTTTCTTCCTGCTCGACGATCTCCTCGATCTGGCCGTTCAGGCCGTTCACCGCCTCCTCGATCACCTCGCGGCGGCGGATGAGATCACCCGAGGCGCGCTCAGCCTGGGCGAGCGCGTCCCGGGCTTCGGCGAGACTTCTGACCGTCAGACGGCTGCGGTCGCGGGCATCGGTCAGGCGGGCCTCTTCGGCGCGGATGGCGTCGGCTGCTTCGGCCAGGCGATCCTCGGCCTCGACCATCTGGTCGCGGGCTTCCTCGGTCTCGCGCTCGATTTCCGCCAGGCGATTCTTCTGAGCCAGGCGAAGGGCGGCGGCACTCGGCGCATCGGCGCCGGTGACATGACCATCCCAGCGATAGACGGCACCGTCGCGGGTGACGAGGCGCTGGCCGGGCGCGAGGTCTGCCATCAGCTTGAGAGCGTCTGCTTCCTCGACCACACCGATCTGGCGGAGCGCGCGGGTAAGTGCTGCGGGCGCGCGGACATGGGCAAGGAGCGGCTTTGCACCGGATGGCAGGCTTGGGTCCCCTGCCCCATCGCCATTGCCATGCCAATGGGCAGGTGCTGCAGGATCAAGCGCGCTGTCGAGATCGTCGCCGAGGGCGGCACCCAGGGCCGTCTCGAAGCCGCGATCGACGGAGAGCTCGTCGGCGACCGGCGGGAAATCGCCTGTGGTGGTGGAGGCCAGAATGCGGGCGATGGTGCGGGCTTCGGTCTCCAGACCGTTGACGCGGGCGCGGGCGGCTTCGAGCGGCTGGCGCAGATGACTTTCGGTGCGGCGCGCTTCGGTCAGCGCGGCCTCGGCTTCCATGGCGGCAGTTTCGGCATCGGCCACCGCC
>JAIXSF010000333.1 GCA_027484835.1 Rhizobiaceae bacterium
AGCACCACGTCGGCGTCCTGCTCGATCGAGCCCGATTCGCGAAGGTCGGAGAGCTGCGGACGCTTGTCTTCGCGGCTTTCAACCTGACGGGAGAGCTGTGAGAGTGCCACGATCGGCACGGCGAGTTCCTTGCCAAGCGACTTCAGGCCTGTCGTGATCTGGGTGATTTCCTGCACGCGGTTTTCACCCGCCTTGCCGGCACCGGTCATCAGCTGGATGTAGTCCACGACGAGGAAGTCGAGGCCGCGCTGGCGCTTCAGACGGCGGGCACGGGCTGCAAGCTGGGCGATCGAGATACCACCGGTCTGGTCGATGAACAGCGGCACTTTCTGCATGGTCTGCGAAAAGCCCACCAGTTTTTCGAATTCATGTTCGGTGATGTCACCGCGACGGATCTTCGAAGACGACACTTCCGTCTGCTCGGACATGATACGTGTGGCGAGCTGTTCGGCCGACATTTCGAGCGAGTAGAAGCCGACGACGCCGCCGTTCTTCGCTTTGAAGGAGCCGTCCGGCAGCACTTCCGGTTCGTAAGCGGCAGCTATGTTCCAGGCGATGTTGGTGGCAAGCGAGGTCTTGCCCATACCCGGACGACCTGCAAGCACGATCAAGTCGGAGCGCTGCAATCCGCCCATTTTGGCATCGAGCGAATGGATGCCGGTCGAGATGCCCGAGAGGTTGCCGTCGCGTTCGAAGGCGGCCCCCGCCATGTCGACGGCCTGAGCGACCGCGTCCGAGAAGGACTGGAAGCCGCCATCGTAGCGGCCGTTTTCGGCCAGCGCAAAGAGGCGGCGCTCGGTGTCTTCGATCTGCGCCTGCGGCGGCATGTCGAGCGGCGCGTCATAGGCGATGTTGACGACATCCTCGCCGATCTGGATCAGCGAGCGGCGCAGCGCCAAATCGTAGATAGCGCGACCATAGTCTTCCGCATTGATGATGGTGACCGCTTCGGAGGCCAGACGGGCGAGGTACTGCGCAACCGTGAGATCGCCGACCTTCTGGTCCGCCGGCAGGAAGGTCTTGATGGTGACGGGGTTCGCTGTCTTGCCCATGCGGATGATCTCGGAGGCAACCTCGAAGATCTTCCGATGCAGCGGCTCATAGAGATGCTCGGGCTTCAGGAAGTCCGAAACGCGATAGAAGGCATCGTTGTTGACGAGGATGGCGCCGAGCAGAGCCTGTTCGGCTTCGATGTTGTTCGGAGCCTCCCTGTAGAGCGGCTCAGATGGCTGGACCGGGCTCAGTTTGCGCGCAGCGTCGTTCATTCGTTTGCATCCGTTCAGTATGTCGGCGGTGGCTGCACCATAGCGAGAAGCTGCGCCGGTGAAATGGCCCACGCAGCAACCCACATTGATTCACAGGCGCACCATCAGGACTTTAGAAAAAGCCGAGGATTTCTATCTTTTCGGTTGACTGTGACATTCAACGAATCGGCCTCGCAAGGCTCCATTCTAGCAGAGCGTGCAGAAGGACTGATCCGGAAAATGCAGTGCTGGTGAGCACGGTCACGGACCGGTGGGAACCTTTCCGCGTCAACATGTGTTCCCGCTCGCAGATTCCGTCCATGCCGTCAACGCATGGCTGCCATCGCACGATCGCTGTTGTTTTTCGTCGCGTCATAATTAATTAGGGTCAATATAGATAGCAACCTAATTAGTAGGAGGCATGGTACATGTCCCGCGAATCCAGGAATGAGCAGCTTTTCGATGAGATGTCGGCGTTCAACCGAAAGCTCCGGGCATTCTTCGACGCTGCCGTCCGCGAGGAGGGGCTGACACTGGCGAGGGCGCGTACCCTGTTTGCGCTTTCCCGCCGTGGGCCGCTCACTCAGAAGGAATTGGCCGAGGAACTCGAAATCGAGACCCCGCCCCTTGTGCGCGTGCTCGACGGCATGGCGCGTCAGGACCTCATCGTGCGGACCGAAGATGCGACCGATCGCCGTGCCAAGCGTATCGACATGACGGATGCGGGCAAGGTTGCCTTTGAACGCATGCATGTCCTCGCAACCGACCTGCGGGGGCAAATTGCCGACGACATTTCCGAAGAAGACATCGACGTGGCGCTCTCGGTCGTCAGACGGCTGATGCACAATCTGCAGCGTCTCGACCAGGGCAAGGTGCGGCCATGAGCACCGTCGTCGAAACCATTCAGCCGGCAGAAACAGCCGCGGCGCCTGTGAACCCCGCACCGGTCGCACCCCCGGCAAAGCCGCTTTGGCTGGCTGCCATCTATGTCGCCTCGGGCCTCCTGCTGTTCATTACTCAGGGGTTGGGCATGAACATCGTCAATGCCAACCTTTTCCAGCTGCAGGGTGAGTTCTCCGCAACGGCGGCTGAAGCCGCCTGGCTTTCGGCAGCCTACATGGCGCCCTATGCTACGCTCTCGATCGCGCTCTTTAAGGTCCGCACCCAATATGGTCTGCGTCCCTTTGCGGAATGGAGCATCCTGCTCTTCGTCGCGGCCTCTGCGCTCAACCTCTTCGTCAATGATCTGCACTCGGCGCTTGTTGTGCGCTTCATCAGCGGCTGCGCCGCAGCCCCGATCTCGACGCTCGGCTTCATGTATGTACTGGAGGCCTTTCCGCTGCACCGCAAGCTGACCCAGGGGCTGAACATCGCGCTTCTCGGTACGCTGCTGTCGGCACCGCTGGCCCGCATGATCTCGCCCGGCTTGCTCGACCTCGACGGTTGGCACGCGCTCTACACGCTCGAGGTCGGATTGGCGCTGGTGTCGATGGCGATCATCTTTGCCCTCCCGCTCACGCCGCCGCCCCGTGCCAAGGTGATCGAGCGCATCGATATCGCGTCCTATCTGCTGATGGCGATCGGGATCGGCTGTCTTGCAATCTTCCTGACGCTCGGCCGCCTCTACTGGTGGTTCGAGACCTGGTGGCTCGGCGCGCTCCTGGTGGCCGCGATCCTCTTCCTGTCGATGACGGCGCTGATCGAATCCCGCCGCACGAACCCCATGCTGGATTTCCGCTGGATATTCTCGAAGGACAACCTCCACATGGCAGCCGTCCTTCTCGTCTTCCGCGCCGTTTCTTCAGAACAGTCGTCGACAGCCGTCAGCTTCTTCCAGCAGATCGGTCTGCTCAACGACCAGCAATTTGTCCTTTGGGGCTTCGTCCTGCTGGCATCGGTCGGCGGCGCACTTCTCTGCATGGCGCTGATGTCCTCGCGTTACGTCGCAACCGCGCATGTGATTGCACTCGCACTCATCGCGGTCGGCGCCTACCTCGACAGCCTGGCCACCAATCTCACGCGGCCGGAGCAGATGTATCTGAGCCAGGCGATGATTGCCTTCGGGGCAGCCATGTTCCTTCCGCCTGTGATGGCGAAGGGCTTTGCCAGCGCCTTGCAGAAGGGCCCGGCCTACATCGTCAACTTCATCGTGATCTTCTTGTTCACTCAGATCACGGGAGCCTTGCTGACGACCGCAGCGCTCGGGACCTTCGTCACCATTCGCGAGAAGTTTCATTCCAGTGTCCTCGTCGAGAACATCCTCCTGACCCGGCCCGAGGTCGCCCAGCGTGTCAGCCAGCTGGCTGGAGCCTATGGCAAGGTCATCGGCGACCCGACCATCCTCAAGGCCGAAGGGCTGACCCTGCTGTCACAGCAGGTGACACGGGAAGCCTATGTGCTCGCCTACACCGATACCTTTCTGCTGATCTCCGTCGTGACGACCGCAGCCCTCGCCGTGCTGCTCGTCCATCTCGCCTGGCGCCGGATCCGCGTTTCGCGGATCGCACCAGCCGAGCAACTCCCCCAATCCTGAACTTGAAAGAAACGCCGTCATGTTGAAGAAGACATTCACCCCCGCCACGATCCTGATCATCCTCGGTGCCCTGATCGGCACGTCGCTCGTGCTCTACGCCTGGCGCCTGCCGCCATTCACGAGCTCGGTCGAGATGACCGACAATGCCTATGTCCGGGGCTACGTCACCACTTTGAGCCCGCAGGTCAGCGGCTATGTCGTCGACGTTCCCGTACAGGACTACCAGACCGTCGAAAAAGGCCAGTTGCTGGCCCGCATCGATGACCGCATCTATCGCCAGAAGCTTGCTCAGGCCGAGGCAGCACTGGCCACTCAGAAAGCAGCCCTCGACAATTCCCGTCAGCAGGAAACGGCTGCACAGGCGCGCATTGCGTCGAGCGAAGCCGCGGTCGATTCGGTGAATGCCGACCTCGAGCAGGCCCAGAGCCAGTCCGACCGCCAGGACAGCCTGATCCGGAGCGGTGTCGTGGCGACCAGTGCACAGGAACAGGCGCATGCCTCGCTGGACCGCGCACGTGCCGGAATGGCGCAGGCGAAGGCTGCCGTTGAAGTGTCGCGCCAGGATCTCCGGACCATCATCGTCAATCGCGGCTCGCTCGAGGCAGCCGTGGCCAATGCGCAGGCAGCAGTCGAGCTGGCCAAGATCGATCTGTCCAACACCGAGATCCGCGCGCCGCGTGAGGGCAAGCTCGGCGAAGTCGGCGTCCGCGTCGGCCAATATGTCGCCGCCGGCACCCAGTTGATGGCGGTCGTGCCCCAGGATGTCTGGATAATCGCCAACTTCAAAGAGACGCAACTCTCCGGCATGGCGGTCGGCCAACCGGTCGAGATCCGCGTCGATGCGCTGGATCGCCGTGTCCTGAAAGGCAAGGTCGAGCGCTTCTCGCCGGCGACCGGCTCGGAGTTCTCCGTCATCAAGGCAGACAATGCGAGCGGCAATTTCGTCAAGATCGCCCAGCGCATGGGTGTCCGGATCACCATTGACGACACGCAGGAAGCTGCCAGCCTGTTGACGCCAGGCATGTCGGTGGTCGTGCGGATCGACAAGAGCGTCGATCCCGCCTGAGACCGTGGTCCGAACATAACGAAAAAGCCCGGCCTTGCAGGTGCAAGGCCGGGCTTTTCCATGAAATCCACACCAGAGGGTGTGAAAGGTCTTAGCGGTCTTCGTCACCGTCCAGGTCGGCTTCCGGATCGAAGAAGTCTTCCGGACGCAGCGCATCTTCGTCAACGCCGTAGATGGCGTCGGCCGAGGTGAGGCTTTCGCCCTTGGCCTGGCGCTCGGCTTCTTCGGCCGAACGGGCAACGTTGAGCTCGACGGTCAGTTCGACTTCGGCATGCAGGTGCAGGGTGACCTGGTGCAGGCCGATCGACTTGATCGGGGTGTTCAGCTCGACCTGGTTGCGGCCGATGTTGAAGCCTTCGGCAGCCAGAATTTCAACGACGTCACGAGCAGCGACAGAACCATAGAGCTGGCCGGTTTCGCCAGCCG
>JAIXSF010000230.1 GCA_027484835.1 Rhizobiaceae bacterium
CATTCAGGAAGAGGCAGGGCAGTTTTCCGCCTCCGAGCAACGCATCGCGGATATCCTGCTCAATTCCTTCGACTTCGCCGTCAATGCCTCGATCATCGAGCTTGCTGAGAAGGCGGAGGTTTCGCCGCCGACGGTGACGCGCTTCTGCCGTCGTCTCGGCTGCAACAGCTTTGCCGACTTCAAGGTCAATCTCGCCCGCACGGCCTATGTCGGGGTCCGCTATCTCAATCCGGAGGCCCAGAGCACAGAGCCGGCCGATGTTGCGAGTGATGTGATCACCAAGGCGCAGAACGCCATGTTCATGGTGCATCGGGCACTCGATCCCGCGGTGCTGGACAAGGTTGCCGACCGGCTGGCGCGAGCGGAGATGGTCTATGCCTTCGGTTCCGGCGGCAATTCCTCGATGATTGCGGGCGAGATCCAGAACCGCCTCTTTCGTCTGGGCTCGCGGGTCACAGCCTCTGCCGATCATAACATGCAGCTGATGCTGACGGCCGCCGCACGCTCGAATGACGTACTGATCGGCTCCTCGTTTTCGGGGCGCAACACCGAGCTGGTCAAATGCTTCAAGCTCGCCCGCGAGAACGGCATCACCACGATCGCGCTAACCCAGAGCAACAGCTTGGTAGCCGAGGCGTCCGAACTCGTCATCGGCATCGACCTACCGGAAGGCGAAAACATCTTCCGTCCGACCTCGACACGTTTCGCCTATCTCGCGGTCGTCGACGTGATTGCGAGCCTCGTTGCCTATCGCAATCGCAAACAGTCGCAGGTGACGCTGCGCCATATCAAGCAACAGTTGGTTGAGCACCGCGATGGCGGAGACGACCGGCAACTTCTCGGAGACTGATCCCATGCCCGCATCCTTGTCGGAGATCCGCCGTGACGCATAAGGTTGCCGTCGTAACGGGTGCGGCCGGAGACATCGGTCGGGCGATCGCCAAGCGTCTGGCGGACAGTCATGACGTCGTTGTGCTGCTCGACCTCGATGGCCCGGCATTGGACAGGGCAATCGCTGGGCTCGGAGGCGATCCGCGCTTCGTGCCACTCACCTGCGACGTGACGGACGAGACGGATCTCGCCGAGACCGCTGCTCGCGTGGCCGTCCATGGCCTCGTCCATACGCTCGTTAACAACGCCGGTGCCGCACGGGCCGTCAGCCTCGGCGACACTGATGGCGAGATCTGGCGCAAGGATAATGCGCTCAATCTCGAAGCGCCGTTCCTCTGCTTCCGCGCGTTCGAGGAGGCGCTGAAGGAGTCCCAAGGCGCGCTCGTCAACATCTCCTCGGTCAATGGCATGGCCGTCTTCGGTCATCCGGCCTATAGCGCCGCGAAGGCCGGCCTTATTCACCTCACCAAGCTGATTGCCGTCGAATACGGGAAATACGGTATCCGTTCGAATGCGGTCGCACCCGGCACGGTTCGCACCCAGGCCTGGGAAGCGCGCGCTGCTGCCAATCCGCAAGTCTTCGAGGAAGCCAAGCGCTGGTATGCGCTGCGGCGGATTGCGACAGCCGAGGATATTGCCAATGCCGTGTTCTTCCTGTCCAGCGATCAGGCGGCCGCGATCACCGGTGTGTGCCTTCCGGTCGATTGTGGGCTGACGGCCGGTCAGGCCGAGCTCGCCCGAACCTTCTCGCAATCCGACAATTATTGATACCGAAAAGCCAGGAGCATTCCCCATGGCAACAGCCGTTCAGTTCCGTCTCGAAAACGCGTGGCATCCGGTGGAGGGCCACGACTGCGGCGCCTTTGTCTTCACGCTGGTCAATCTCTCCGATGTTGCGCTTTCCGATTTCAAGCTTGCTTACACGTCGCTCACCCGCGTCAAGGACACGCAGGAGCCGATCCTTGAGAATGCCGTCTTCCTGAAGCGCAATGCCAATTTCCACCAGTTCGCGCCACCGGCGGGCTTTGTCCTCGAACCCGGCGCCTCCTGGACCTTCCGCGTCGGTGGTCTCTGGCGCGCGGCCAAACACCGGACCGACGGGGCGAAGTCCGCCTATATCACGCTCTCGACCGGTCAACATGCGGCCGTTGCGGTGGCCGACCTGATGCTCGGGGGTGGTGACAGCGCGCCGCCGCCGCCGCTTCTGCCGGAGGGGCAGGTCACGCAGCCTTTCGCGATGCTGCCCTGGCCGGTCTCCGCCGAGCTTGTGGCGGGCGACGGCTTCCCGGTCGCGCTCTATCCGGCCAGCGGTTCTTCTCTCGTCGAGCTGCGGGAAGTCGAAAACGTGTTGCGGCTCTTCTGCCGCCTGTTTTCCGTCGGCCATGCGCCTCTGTCGCTTGCGCCTGTGCATCAGGGACGGTCGATCACCTTCCGTCATGAGGAGACGCTGGGCGCTTCCGCTTACACGCTCACCTTTGCCGCTGACGGCATCACGCTGACCTATGGCGATGTCGCCGGGCTGCAATATGCGCTCACCCTGCTTGCCCAGATGCTGCATGGCGCCCGCACGCAGCCGGGTACCTTCCGCTTCCCGGTGTCGGGCGTGATCACAGACAAGCCGCGATACGGCTGGCGCGGTTGCCATCTCGATGTCTCCCGCCAGTTCTACCCGGTCGCTGACGTCAAACGACTGATCGACATCATGGCATGGTTCCGGATGAACACCTTCCACTGGCATTTGTCCGACGACGAAGCCTGGCGGTTGGAAATCAAGGCCTTCCCGCAGCTCACCACGGTTGGCGTGTTGCGAGGACCGGACGAACCGCTCCTGCCGCAGCTCGGCAATGGCGCTGATCCGGTCGGTGGTTTCTATGCCCAGGACGAGGTGCGCGACATCGTTGCCCATGCGGCCGCCCTTCAGGTCGAGGTGGTTCCGGAGATCGACATTCCCGGCCACAGCACGGCGATGCTTGTGGCACTGCCGGAGCTGGTCGATGGACAGGAAGCACCGGACAGCTATCGCTCGGTGCAGGGCTATCCGAACAATGCGCTGAACCCGGCGATCGAATACACCTATGAAGTGCTGGGCAAGGTCTTCGACGAGATGGTCGCGCTCTTCCCGTCCAAGCTCATCCATATCGGCGGCGATGAGGTTGCGGCCAATACCTGGATGGCCTCACCGCTTGCACGGAAACTGATGGAGCAGGAGGGGATCGAGGGGACCTTCGGGCTACAGAGCTATTTCATGAAGCGTATCCAGAAGATGCTGGCCGAGCGCGGTCGCAAGCTGGCTGGCTGGGACGAGGTCAGCCATGGCGGCGGCGTTGATCCTGACGGCACGCTGCTGATGGCCTGGCAGAAGCCGGAGGTCGGGTTGGAACTGGCACGTGAGGGCTATGACGTGGTCATGACACCGGGACAGGCCTATTATCTCGACATGGTGCAGGACGAGTCCTTCCAGGAACCGGGTGGCAGCTGGGCCGGGACGGTGCCGCCTAAGCATACCTATACCTATGAGGCGGTCGCCGAGTTTCCAGCCGAACTCGCGCCGCGCATGCGGGGTGTCCAGGCCTGCATCTGGTCGGAGCATTTCCTCACCCGCGACTACTTCAACCACCTCGTCTTCCCGCGGCTTCCGGCCATTGCCGAGGCCGCCTGGACGCCGAAGGAGAACAAGGACTGGCTGCGCTTCGCGGCCATCGTCCGCCTGAGCCCCCGTTACTGAGGATCTGAGCACCATGAGTTTCCGCATCGCCGTCGGCGGTATCCATACCGAATGCTCGACCTCGTCTCCCGTCCTGATGCAGCCGGAGGATTTTCGTGTGCTGCGCGGGCCGGATTTGCTGGCGCATGAGTATTTCGACTTCCTCGACGCCGAGGGCGTCGAGCATCTGCCGCTGCTGCACGCCCGTGCCGTTCCCGGTGGTCCGCTGGCACGCGCCACCTATGAAGGGTTCAAGGCAGAGTTTCTCGACCGGCTTAAGGCCACATTGCCGATCGACGGGCTCTATCTCGCCATGCATGGCGCGATGAATGTCGAGGGCATGGACGATGCCGAGGGCGACTGGATTTCGGCGGCGCGCGCAGTCGTCGGGCCCGATGTCCCGGTTGCGGCGAGCTACGACCTGCATGGGAATGTCACTCAGAAGATTATCGATCAGCTGGATATCTTCGCCGGGTATCGTACCGCCCCGCATATCGATGTGCGCGAAACGATGGTGCGGGCCTGGTCGATGCTGGTGCGGGCGCTGAAGACCGGCGAAAAGCCGGGCGTTGCCTGGGCGCCGGTGCCTGTTCTCCTGCCGGGTGAACGGACGTCGACCGAGGACGAGCCGGCAAAGAGCCTTTATCTGAAGCTGCCGGAGCATGACGCCACGCCCGGTATCTGGGATGCCAACCTGATGGTCGGATATGTCTGGGCCGACGAGCCGCGCGGCACGGCTTGCGCCGTCGTGACGGCCGTCGACAAGGCGGCAGCGGAAAAGGTCACGGCTGCAATCGCGCAGTCCTATTGGGACGCGCGCGAGGATTTCCGCTTTGGCCCGGTCACAGGTCCGCTTGAGGACATGCTCGACATTGCCGAGCGCACCGAGACACGGCCGATTATTCTGGCGGATTCCGGCGACAACCCGACCGGTGGTGGGGTGGGTGATCGGGCAGATGTGCTGAAGGCGCTTCTGACGCGCTCGGTCGATGACGTCCTGATCGCCGGCATTACCGATCGCCCTGCCGTCGAACGTTGTTTCGCAGCGGGTGCCGGCGCGCGGGTTTCGCTGACAGTCGGCGGTTCGCTTGATCCGGCAAGCCCTTCCGTCAAGGTGGAGGCGGATGTCGTGTTTCTCGATGATCCGGGCTCGGCTGCGGAGCAACAGGCGGTCGTCAGGATCGGCGGCATCACGCTTGTGCTCGCAGCGCGGCGTCGGCCCTATCACAACATCGCGGATTTCACCCGGCTCGGTCTCGATCCGACCAAGGTGCGGTTGCTCGTCGTCAAGTCTGGCTATCTCTCGCCCGAGCTTGCGCCGATCGCCAATCCCAACCTGATGGCGCTGACGGATGGCGTGATCAACCAGGATATCGAGAACCTGCCGAGCCATCGCCGCTACCAGCCCAGCTATCCCTTCGTCAAGGATTTCAGCTATACGGCAAAGGTGTTCTTCTCGACGCGATTCCCTTGAGACATTGATGTCGTTGCCGCCCTTTCGGCGGCACGATCCCCAACCCGATTGTACCCTTGATGTTGTCCTCCTTTTCGGTGGTCTATCGCCACAAGCCGATCCGGGTCAGTGCGGCCGCGATCTTCTTCTTCGGCTTCTCCGGCGCTGCGACGTCGCCCTACATGTCGCTGATCGGCATCCGTGAACTCGGACTGTCGGACGCCGTCTATTCGGTGCTGATCTTCCTGGCGGCGGTGGTGAATGTCAGCGCCAGCGTCACCGCCGGCATCATTGCTGACAGGCTCGGATATTTCCGCTCCCCGATGATCCTGGCCGCCATCTTCGGCATCGTCGGCTTCGGGCTCGTCTATGTGGTGCCGACGCCTGTCATGTTTGCAATCGCGACGCTCGTGCTGATCCCGGTCTTCGGAACGATCAATTCGCTGATCTTTGCCAATATCCGTGCGGTTTCCTCGGGTATGGCCGTGCGCGAGCTGATGGCGGTGAATTCTGCCGTCCGTGCCATTCTCTCCGCCTCATGGGTCCTGGTGCCCGGCATTGTCGGGGCACTGCTCGTCGGGCAGCCCAGCATGCTGCCGGCGTTCTTGTTGGCGAGCCTTGCCTGCCTCGTCTGTCTTCTTCTGTTCGTCTTCGGGCTCGATCGTCTGTCGCCGGTGCAGGAGGGGGAACGGCAGCACTATTCCTTCTTCCGTTCCATCCGCCAGATCGGCTCGGCAAGCGTCCTGCCTAGACTTCTGGCGATTTCTCTGATCTCGGCCATGCTGCATGCCAATGGCACTGTCCTGCCGCTGATCGTCACCGGCAAGGCCGGTGGAACACCGGCCGATGTCGGCGTGATCGTCGGTATCGTCGCCTTCCTCGAGATCATCTTCATCCTCTTCTGGGGATGGGTCGAGGCCAGAACCTCGATCCTCTTTGCCATGGTCACGGCTGCGCTGATCTATTGCAGCTATCTCGTCTTCCTCGGTCTCGCCGACCGACCCATGGATGTCTATCTGCTCACGCTGGTCGCCGGCCTCGGAGCGGCCGGCATCATTGCGATCCCGATCACCTATCTGCAGAACCTGATCGCCGACCGAGCCGGTCTCGGCAGCTCGCTGATCGCGGTCAACATTTTCTTAAGCGGTGGAATGGCCTCGCTGATGTTTGCGCTCGGCACCAGCATCAGCGACTATGCGGGAACGGCGATCATCGCCTCGATCGCCGGCTTTTCGGGCGTGTGCCTGCTGTGGCTGCTCGATCGCACGCCGAAATCGAATGTTAAAGGGTGAGAATCAGGTGGTCGCGACGTCTCCTGCCAAAGCTTCAGCACCGCTTCTCGAAATCTGCGTCGATGACGTTGCGGGGCTCAACGCAGCCGTTGCCGGCGGCGCCGATCGCATCGAGCTCTGCTCGGCCCTTGGCTCAGGCGGTCTGACCCCGTCACGCGGTTTCATGGCTGTCGCAGCCGACGTGTCCATTCCGGTCTATGCCCTCATCCGCCCGCGCGCCGGGGACTTCATCTATTCCGCAACTGAGATTTCGGTCATGGAGGCAGATATCATCGCTGCCCGTCAGGCCGGCCTACTTGGTGTGGTGATCGGTGCGACGACTGCCGATGCCAAGCTGGACGCTGCTGTCATCCGTCGGCTGGTGAGCGCAGCTGACGGCCTTGACCTGACCCTGCATCGGGCGATCGATGTGGTCTCTGATATGGACGCTGCGCTCGATCTCGCCGTTGCGCTCGGATTTTCGCGAATCCTGACTTCTGGCGGTGCGCGGCATGCAGAAGAGGGGCTTGAAACGCTGGCGCGGCTTGCGAGCCGGGGTGCAGGGCGCATCTCCATCATGCCTGGTGGTGGTGTGCGGCCGCAAAATGCGGCGCGTCTTCTGGCGGTGCCTGGAATTCGTGAACTGCACGCCTCGTGCAGCGAGGCGGCTGCAAGCGACGCACGGCTGACGGAACTCGGCTTCTCGGCCGAGACCACACGGAAGACCGATGCCGACACCGTGCGTGCCCTGAAAACCCTCATGCGCGGCGACGCTTCCTAGTCTCAGGACGCGAGGGCCTGGGCATCCTGCAGGGCGAGACGCTTTAAGGTTTCTTCTGCTGTCATCGGTTTGCCGAAATAGTAGCCTTGGACCGCACGCACGCCGAGATTTTCGAGGATGCGCAGCTCTTCCTCGGTCTCGACACCCTCAACGATCGCTTCAAGCTCCATCTCGGCACAAAGGGCCAGCACCGACTTGACGATGTTGAAGCTGGTGCGGCGGGTGTGAATGTTGCGCACGAAGCTACCGTCGATCTTGATCTTGGTGAGCGGCAGCTTGTGAACGTGGTTCAAGCTGGAATAGCCGGTGCCGAAATCGTCGAGCGAGATGCCGGCGCCGAGTTCGCGGAGCATCTGGATTGAGGCGCTCGCCTGCTCGAAGTCGTGCATGACGGCGGTTTCGGTAATCTCGAAGTTGATGCGGCGCGGGTCGAAGTTGCTCTTCAGCACGATCGAGACGATCTTCAACGTGTTCTCCGGCGACGTCAGGTCGTGTGGGGAGAGGTTGAAGGAGAGATAGACGCTTTCCGGCCAGAGGGCCGCGGTCTTCAGTGCCCGTTCCAGCAGCATACGGGTCATCAGGGTGATGCGGCCATTGTGTTCTGCAACTGGAATGAATTCGGCCGGCGATACCTGACCGATGCGCGGGCTCTCCCAACGGGCGAGCGCCTCGAATCCGATGCAGATGCGGCGGTCGACGCAGGTGATTGGCTGGAAGACGAGCGACAGTTCCTTGTCGAGGTCTGCCGCGACCAGCGCCTCTTCGACGATCTTCTGTCGGTTGAGTTCGTTCGCCTGTACGGCATTGAAGATCACAGTGCCGGCACGGTGACGCCGCTTGGCGGTGTAAAGTGCGTAGTCGGCAAGTTCGTAGATTTCCTGACCTGTTTCGCCGACATCCGGATAGATGGCAAAGCCGACGGACCCGGTGACCTGAACCATCCCGCTGCCGATATTGATGCGTTCTGCAATCAGGTCGCAGACCTTCTGGCCAAGGGCCATGACGTCCGCTTCCCCGCATTTGCCTTCAAGGAGAAGGCCGAATTCGTCGCCTCCCAGGCGATAGACCGAAAGGGAGGGGTTGCTGATGGCCGACAGGCGGGTTCCGATCTCGATCAGAACCTTGTCTCCGGCGGAGTGACCATAGAGATCGTTGACAGGCTTGAAGCCATCGAGGTCGATGACGCCGACGGCGAGCATGGTGCCGGCTTCACGCGCCCGGCCGTAGGTCGTCTCCAGCATCTGGAAGAAGCTACGCCGATTGGGGAGCAGGGTCAGGCTGTCGAGATTGGCCAGGCGAAGGTTCTGGTCAGACAGGATCTGCATCGCCTTGTTCTGTTCCTGCAGGGCGTCCTGCTGAAGCATCAGAACGTTGCGGGATTCGTGCAGTTGGCGAAAGTCGCGGTAGTGCGACAGCAGGATCATGATCATCGCCATCGTCACGAGAATGACGTTGATCCCCGTGGCAATGAAGGTGGGTTCGCCCGATAGGTACATGACCACCAGAAAGGGTACATTGACTGAGGCGGTGACGATGAGCGCGGCTGACCGCAGATGCATCAGACAGAAGATGCAGCCGATGACGGTGATCGCCATGAAGAACGCCACATGGGCCTGCTGGTAGGGGTTGCCATACGGCAGTAGAGAAACCGACCAGGCAGTGCAGACGACTGCGATCGGAAAGGACAGAATGTTGGTGGCACGCAGCTGCCTGTAGGCCTCGGCAGGCGTGCGCTCTCGCTTTCGACCTCGCAGCCAGATGAGCGAACGCAGCGTGAAAAGAGACGTCAGGACAACCGGCAGATAAACGACCAGAAAATCGGGTGCTGCACCCTGATGGGTCAGCGACAGCGAGATCATATTCGTTGCCAGGATGAAATAGAGCAGCGGTATCTGCTTCGAGAAGGCTGCGAATTGGGCGGCCGTCAATGCGGGATTGTCCGCAGGCACCTTCAAAAGGGCTATGGCTTTCCGTATCCAAGTCGAGAGATTGTGTCTTTCAGCCGGATGTCCCAAAATGTCGCCTCGATCATTATACCGTGGGCGAAGACCGTATTTCAGAATCCGTTAAAATTGCACAAAGTCAGACTTGTGAATTTGCAGGTGTGCTGATCCATCCATGGCCTTGGCCATTGAACCGCCACAGGACGCCGGTTAAGGAACTGGGTCTGCCGTTTCAGCCGAGTGACCGTGTGAAAACCCTCCTTGCTTCCATCGCCGCCTGCCTGCCGCTGCTCGGGTCCGTGCCTGCTGTGGCATCGGACAGTTGGCAGGCCATTGAAAAGATCGATCACTATACGGTGAATGGTACGCAACCGATGGAGCTCTACCAGTCGATTGGTGAGCGTGGACCGAAACTCGGTGGTGGGCGGGTTATTGCGCATACCAGCTTCAAGCTCACCTGGCAGCGCGACTATCAACAACAGGGGCAAGCCTGTGTCCTTGCTTCGGCCAAGCCGAAGCTGATCATCACCTATACCTTGCCCAAACCGGCCCAGAAGTTGCCATCCGAGGTCGCGGCGAAGTGGAAGGCCTTCTACGACGGCATCGTCAGCCACGAGAAACTGCATGGACAGTTCATGAAGGACCTGACCCAACAGATCCAGGATGTGTCGATCGGCTTGCGCGATGAAAACGATCCGGGCTGCAAGAAAGTGCGCGCGGCACTGCAGGCGCAACTGAAGCCGATTTCGGATGCGCATGTGGCGCGTCACAGCGAATATGATCAGGTCGAGATGTCACCGGGCGGTGCGGTGCATCAGCTAATCCTGACCTTTCTCAATCCCTGATTTGAAAAGGCGCCCGCATGGGGCGCCTTCAATCTTGTGTCAGACCCGTTCCAGGGCAATCGCGATACCCTGACCGACGCCGATGCACATGGTGGAGAGCGCATAGCGCCCGCCTGTTTCCTTGAGTTCCAAAGCGGCCGTTCCGGCGATACGTGCGCCCGACATGCCGAGCGGGTGGCCAAGTGCTATCGCTCCGCCATTGCGGTTGACGCGCGGATCGTCGTCGGCGATGCCGAGATCGCGGAGCGTGGCGATACCCTGGCTCGCAAAGGCCTCGTTCAGCTCGATCACGTCGATCTGCTGCTGCGTGAGACCGAGGCGGGCGAGCAGCTTCTTCGAGGCCGGTGCCGGGCCGAAGCCCATGATGCGCGGCGGAACGCCGGCGGTTGCGCCGCCCAGGATGCGGGCGATGGGGGTGAGGCCGTATTTCTTCACGGCGGCCTCCGAGGCGATGATCAGGGCAGCGGCGCCGTCATTGACGCCGGACGCATTGCCGGCGGTGACGGTGGCGCCTTCCATCTTGTTGACTGGCTTCAGCTTCGCGAGCGCCTCGACAGAGGTCGCGCGGGGATGCTCGTCGCGGTCGACGATTATGGGGTCACCTTTGCGCTGCGGCACGGTGACCGCCACGATCTCCTTGGCCAGTCGGCCATTGGCTTGAGCTTCCGCTGCCTTGGCCTGGCTGCGCACGGCGAAGGCGTCCTGATCCTCGCGGGAGACCTTGAAGTCGATCGCGACATTGTCGCCTGTCTCCGGCATGGAATCGACGCCGTATTGCTTCTTCATCAGTGGATTGACGAAGCGCCAGCCTATCGTGGTGTCGTAGATCTCCGCATTGCGCGAGAAGGCTGTTTCCGCCTTCGGCATGACAAAGGGTGCGCGGCTCATGCTTTCGACGCCGCCTGCAATCATCAGCTCGGCTTCGCCCGACCTGATGGCGCGGGCGGCTGTGATCACCGCATCCATGCCGGAGCCGCAGAGGCGGTTGATCGTGGTGCCGGTGACGGAGACGGGGAGACCCGCCAGCAACGCTGACATGCGGGCGACATTGCGGTTGTCTTCGCCGGCCTGGTTGGCGCAGCCGTAGATCACGTCCTCGACGGCTTCCCAGTCGATGCCGGCATGACGCTCCATCAGCGCCTTCAGCGGCACGGCGCCGAGATCATCGGCGCGGACGGAGGAGAGCGAGCCGCCGAAACGGCCGATGGGCGTGCGGATGTAATCGCAGATAAAGGCTTCGGTCATTGGGATGTCCTCACAAAGCCGGAACAACGAGGTCGGCAACCGGACCGTCGGTATGGAGCTTGGCGCCGGTCATCGCCTGCAGCTCGTCCATGGTCATGGCGGCAAGCTTTTCGCGCACGACGAACTTGCCATCGACAATGTCGATCACGGCATGGCTCGTATAGACGCGGGTGATGCAGCCGACGCCGGTCAGCGGGAAGCTGCAGCGTTCGACAAGCTTCGGCTTGCCGTCCTTGGTAACGTGTTCTGTGATGACCACGACCTGCTTTGCGCCATGCACCAGATCCATGGCACCGCCGACGGCGGGAACACCCTTCGAGCCGACGCGCCAGTTGGCGAGGTCGCCGTTTTCGGCGACTTGATAGGCGCCGAGGATTGCCACGTCGAGATGGCCACCACGGACCATGGCAAAGCTGTCGGCATGGTGGAAGAAGGCGGAACCCGGCTTCAGCGTGACCGCCTTCTTGCCGGCATTGATCAGGTCCCAGTCCTCCTCGCCGGCGGGCGGGGCTTCACCGAAGTTCAAAACGCCGTTTTCAGTGTGGAAGATCGCCTGACGGCCTTCCGGCTGGAACTTGGCGACCATCTCCGGGAAGCCAATGCCGAGGTTCACATAGGCGCCGTCCTCGATGTCCTGAGCGGCGCGCCAGGCGATCTGGGCGTTGGAGAGCTTGATATCTTCGCGGGTGTCGATTGCAGCTGCGTCGGTCATGCGTAGGCCACTCCGGCTCGGATGAGCTCTTCTTCCTGTTGCGGGTTGGCGACTTCAACGACGCCATCGACGAAGATGCCGGGGGTGATCACCTGCTCGGGATCGATCTCGCCGGGCTTCACGATTTTCGAAACCTGAGCGATGGTCTTGGCGGCGGCCATGCACATCAGCGGATTGAAGTTGCGGCCGGCCATCCGGTAGGTGAGGTTGCCATGCGTGTCGCCGAGATGCGCCTTGACGATGGCGAAGTCGGCCTTCAGCCAGCGTTCCTGTACGTATTTGCGGCCATCGAATTCGGCAATCACCTTGCCTTCTGCCAATTCCGTGCCGAAGCCGGTCGGGGTGTAGAAGGCGGGGATGCCGGCGCCGCCGGCGCGGATGCGCTCGGCGAGCGTGCCCTGCGGCACGAGTTCCAGCTCGATCTGACCGGCGAGGTAACGGTCGGTAAAGGCGCGGGGATCAGACGAGCGCGGGAAGGAGCAGATCATCTTCTTGACCAGACCCGCGTCGATCATGGCCGCGATGCCGATGCGCCCGTTGCCAGCATTGTTGTTGATGACCGTCAGGTTCTTCGGGCCCTTGTCGATCAGCGCATGAATGAGCTCGATCGGTGCGCCGGAGCCACCGAAGCCGCCGATCATGACGGTCGCGCCATCGCCGATCCCGGCCACGGCATCCGCCAGGTTTGCAATTCTCTTGTCCATGGGAACTCCCGTCTCCTCTGGCTGCGGCTCTGCCGCGTCCTCACCAACAAATAGGTCCGCTCAGCCATCGACAGCAAGTAGTTTGTGCGATAATTGATATTTGTTCGATAATCGCACAAGATGGAGTGGCGAATGGCTGTGGGAGAGCGGGACCTGATGGGCGGTTTCGCCAAAGGGTTGAAGGTGCTCGAAGCCTTTGGTCCCGAGCGTCAGCGGCTGAGCATAACCGACGCCTCCGATATCAGCGGGCTGGATCGGGCGACTGCCCGGCGCTGCCTGCTGACGCTCGCGGAACTCGGCTATGCCGACTATGACGGCAAGTTCTTCTCGCTGACGCCGAAGATCCTGCGGATCGGTCATGCCTGGCTGTCGGCCACCCCGCTGCCCGTTTTGCTGCAGCCGCATCTCGATCAACTGTCCGAGCGTGTGGGGCACAGCGCCTCGGCGTCGATCCTCGATAACACCGAAATCGTCTACATCGCCCGCGCCGCGCAGAAGCGGGTGATGTCGATCAATCTGATGCCGGGGTCGCGGCTGCCGGCCTATAGCGCGTCGATGGGCCGGGTGCTGCTGGCGGCGCTTTCGGATGCCGAGGTGGATGCGATCCTCGCGGCCTCGCAGTTGAAGGCGCATACGCCCCGAACGCTGACCGATCCTCGTTTGCTGAAAGAGGAAATCGCCAAGGTGCGGCTGCAGGGCTATGCCGTGATCGACCAGGAACTGGAGATCGGCCTCTGTTCAATTGCCGTTCCTGTCAGCAACGACCGAGGCCGCGTGGTGGCGGCGATCAATGTCGGCGCGCCGGCTGCCATTCTGCCCGCTGCCGATCTTCCGGCCCATTGCCTGCCAGCGATGCTGGAGATGCAGGCGCGGCTGAAGCCGCTGCTGCCCTGACCGTCAGGCTTTTGCCGCTTCCGCTGCGGCTTCGCGGATCGTGCGCATCAGAAGCGCCAGCGGCATGGAGGGGACGGCGTCCGCCCGGACCGTGAGGCCGACCGGTCCCTTCGTTTCGCTTGTGTCGATCGGCAGGGCTGCCAGCGTGCCATCGGCAAGGTCCGTCGCCACGACGCCAGCGGAGATGATCCAGATGGCATCCGTCTGGCGGACGAAAGCGCGGCCAAAGCTGTCGGACACCGTTTCGATCTGGGTTGGCAGGCCGGAAATGCCGTTGGCAATCAGGAAACGCTCGACAAAGGGCCGGATGATCGACGCCCGGGTCGGCATCAGCACAGGATATTTCTCGAGTTCCCCGAACAGGTCAGAGCCGGCTGAGAGCAGCGGATGGCCGGCACGAGCGCAGAAGATCACCTGCTCGGAATAGAGATGCTCGAAGGAAAAGCCGGTCATCTGCTCGGGGGCTGCCAGACGGCCGACGACGAGATCGAGGTCGCCGACCCGCAACTGTTCCAGCAGGACGGCGTTCTCGCCGGTGACGATCTTGATGCGGGCCGGCACGTCTTCCTTCAGAAACAGGGTCATAGCCTGCGGAATGATCCGGGTCGAAACCGTCGGCAAGGCGCCGATACGGATGGGCGGGGCATCTGCATGAAGCGCATGGGATACGGAATCGAAGCCCTGGCGCAGCGCTGTCAGCGCCGCTCCCGCATGCTTCAGAAACGCCTCGCCGTAGCGGGTGATGCGGATGCCGCGACCGTCCTTCTCGAACACCGCGACTCCCAGGACTTCCTCGAGTTCGCGGATGGTCTTGGTCACCGCAGGCTGGCTGACATGCAGGAGTTCCGCCGCCTTCATCACGCTTTTCTGGCGCGAAACCTCGACGAATGTCTGCAGATGACGAAACTTGACGCGATTGTCGATCATGAAAGCATAACCCTGCGGTTAGGTGTTTCGTGGAAAACATCATTTTACCTAACCAAATTGCGTGAGCAATATGGGTCCAACGGAGGAGAAACCCGTGCAGTTCGTTCAGGTCAACGGCGTCAGCCTGCACCACCAGATCATCGGTGGGCCAGGCAATAAGCCGGTCATCGTCTTCATCAATTCTCTCGGTACAGATTTTCGCATCTGGCGCGACGTGATCGTTCGGCTCGCCGGCAGCTATCCGCTGCTGACCTATGACAAGCGCGGCCATGGTCTCTCGGATGTCGGTGAGGCCCCATACTCGATCGAAGACCATGTCGATGACCTGATCGGTTTGCTGGGGCATCTGAAGGTCAATAATGCCGTGATCTGCGGGCTCTCCGTCGGCGGACTGATTGCCCAGGGGCTCTACGTCCGTCGTCCCGATCTGGTGAAGGCGCTGATCCTGTGCGATACGGCCCACAAGATCGGCACGGCAGAGATGTGGGCAGCCCGTATAAAGGCCATCGAGGAGAGCGGGCTCGCCGGCATCGTCGACGGCGTTATGGAGCGCTGGTTCACGCCTGCCTTCCGCAATAGCGATCCTGGATTTCCCGGCTATCGCAACATGATGCTCCGCCAGCCAGTGGAGGGCTACATCAGCACCTGTGCTGCGATCCGCGATGCAGATTACACCGCTGCTACTGCCCGCATCGCCGTTCCCACGCTCTGCGTCGTCGGTGATCAGGACGGCGCTACGCCGCCCGATCTCGTGTTGTCGCTTGCGAAGCTCGTGCCTGGCGCGCGCTATGAAGTCATCAAAGACGCCGGCCACATCCCCTGTGTCGAGCAACCGGAAATGCTCACCACCATCATCGAGGCCTTTCTCAAGCCCGTCATTTCAGGAGAGGCAGCCCATGGCTGATGCCCGCAGTCCATCTGATCGCTACCGGCAGGGCATGGCGACCCGTCGCCGCGTGCTGGGTGACGCCCATGTCGACCGAGCCTCGGCCTCGGCTACGCCTTTCGATCAGCCGTTTCAGGACATGATCACTGAAGGTGCATGGGGCACCGTGTGGTCACGGCCCGGCATCAGCCCGCGCGAACGCTCGATGATCACCATCGCGCTGCTGGCAGCGCTCGGCCACGACGAAGAGGTCGCCATGCATGTGCGTGCGACGGCCAATACCGGGGCCAGCCGTGAGGACATTACCGAAGCGCTGATGCATGTCGCCGTCTATGCCGGCGTTCCCGCCGCCAACAGGGCTTTCAAGATCGCCAAACACGTGTTTGAACAGATGGATGCCGGCGAGCCTTTGGGAGGGAGCCATGACTGATCTGCCGAACAAGAAGCCGGAAACGGGGGCCTTCTTTCCGCGCGATCGCGACCGGCATCCGCCGGCCTATACCCCGACCTACAAGACGTCCGTCCTGCGCTCGCCGCAGAAGGCGCTTCTGTCGCTGGATGGAACCAAGTCCGAAATTACTGGTCCGGTCTTCGGCCACTCCATTCTGGGTGAGCTCGACAACGATCTGATCCACAATTTCGCCAAGCCCGGCGAGAGCGCGATCGGCGAGCGGATCATCGTGCATGGCCGCGTACTCGACGAACGTGGGCGCCCGGTTCCGGGTGCGCTTCTCGAATTCTGGCAGGCCAATGCCGGCGGGCGCTATCGCCACAAGAAGGAAAGCTATCTGGCCGCCCTCGACCCGAATTTCGGTGGCTGCGGACGTACGATTACCGACGAGAACGGTTATTACGCCTTCCGAACCATCAAGCCCGGTCCCTATCCCTGGCCGAACGGGGTCAACGACTGGCGCCCCGCGCATATTCACTTCTCCGTCTTCGGCCATGGTTTTTCCCAGCGTTTGATCACCCAGATGTATTTCGAGGGCGATCCGATGATCTGGAAGTGTCCGATCGTGCTGACGATCCCGGATCGTGCTGCCATCGAGCAGTTGGTCGCGGCGCTTGATTGGTCGGCAACCATTCCGATGGACGCGCGCGCCTACAAGTTCGACATCGTCTTGCGTGGACGGCGTTCTACCCTGTTTGAAAACCGGATGGAGGGGAACTGATGGTCCAGGATCTCAGCTACCTCAAGGAAAGCGCCTCGCAGACGGCCGGCCCTTACGTCCATATCGGGCTCACCCCGAATTTTGCCGAGATCAAAGGCGTCTATCCGACTGACCTCGGCACCAGCATGGTCAACGACAAGACGCGCGGCGAGCGCATTACTGTTACCGGCCGCGTCATCGACGGATCCGGCACGCCGCTCAAGGATGCGCTGATCGAGATCTGGCAGGCGGATGGACAGGGGCTCTACAACAGCCCGTCCGAGACGCGCGGCAGTGCCGATCCCAACTTCACCGGCTGGGGACGCTGCCCTTGCGATCTCACGACCGGTGAATACCGCTTCGAGACGATCAAGCCGGGCCGCGTGCCGTTCCGGGATGGTCGTCTCATGGCGCCGCATATCTCCTTCTGGATTGTCGCACGGGGCATCAATCTCGGCCTTAACACACGCCTGTATTTCGGCGATGAAGAGACGGCGAATGCGGAGGATCCGATCCTCGCGCGCATCGAGCATCGTGTGCGTGTGCCAACCCTGATTGCACGGCGCGAAGGTTCGACCTATCACTTCGACATCCACCTGCAGGGAGAGAAGGAGACGGTCTTCTTCGACATCTGAGAAGGGCCCAGGGATCTGCATGACCGCATCCGTTTTCGACCACCCGATCCTGTCCGGCCTGCTCGGCGACGACGAGATCGGCGCGCAGTTCTCGGCCGCAGCCGAGCTTTCGGCCATGCTGCGTTTCGAGGTGGCGCTTGCCGAAGCGGAAGCTGCGGAAGGCTTGATCCCGGGCGAAGCTGCTGCCGCCATTACGCTCCTCCAGGAACATTTCGTCGCCGACCTCGACGCTCTCAAGCTGTCGATCGGGCGCGACGGTGTCGTGATCCCGGATCTCGTCAGGCAATGGCGGGCGGCGCTTGGCGAACACGGTACTCATCTGCATTTCGGTGCGACCAGCCAGGATGCCATCGATACCGGTCTGATGCTCCGGCTCGCGAGTGTGCTGTCGACCATCGACCAGCGCCTCGCCGTGATCATCGCGGCGCTGGACGGTCTTGACGGGCGCCTCGGTACCCAGCCCCTGATGGGGCGCACCCGCATGCAGGCGGCAATCCCCATAACAGTTTCGGATCGCCTCGGCAGCTGGAAGGGGCCGGTCGTTGTCCAACGGGCGGCGGTGCGTGACATGCTGCAGGCCGGCCTGTCGTTGCAGTTCGGCGGCGCTGCTGGCACGCTGGAGAAGTTGGGTGACAAAGCCGTTCCGGTTCGCCTGCGACTTTCAGAAATTTTGAAACTCTCCGATCGGCCACAATGGCACAGCCAGCGGGCGGTGATTGCCGAGATCGGTGGTCTGTTTTCCCAGATCACCGGCAGCCTCGGGAAGATCGGACAGGATCTCGCGCTGATGGCGGATAATGGCACGGCGGTCATCGGTGGCGGCGGTGCTTCGTCCGCCATGCCGCACAAGCGCAACCCGGTGAAGGCAGAAGTGCTGGTGACCCTGGCGCGGTTCAATGCCGTGCAGATCTCCGGCCTGCATCAGGCGCTGGTGCATGAGCAGGAGCGCTCGGGTGCTGCCTGGACGCTGGAATGGATGATCCTGCCGCAGATGGCGATCGCCACGGGGGCGGCCACACGGCTTGCCGGCGACCTTCTGCAGTCAATCGAACGGCTCGGCGAGCGTTGATCAGCTTTCGTTGGGGTCGGAGGCATCCGTTGCGACGTAGCGGCGGGTGACCTGGCGCATCACCTTGATGTGCCGGACAAAGCCGGAGCAGGCGCCGCATTTGAAGAGATGCAGGCGCAGGCCGACGCTCTCTCCAAATGAAAGACGTCTGTCGAGTTCGTCGGAGGCGAGCTTCGTGGCGTTTTCGCACATCATGACAATGTCTCCTCCGGCGTGAACCAGTGTCCTTGCAGGCAGTTCCGTAACCGCAGCCGCGCCCGGTGCATCAGCACATGCATGTTGGTGGTGGTGATGCCGATCTCGGCGCAGATTTCTTCCGTGTCCATTTCGACGAATTCGCGCATCATGAAAACGCGGCCCTGATCCGGCGGGAGGTGATCGAGGCAGGCTTCGAACACCCGCCAAAAATCCTTGCCGAGCAGCTCGACCTCAGGATTGCCCCAGTCGCTCGGGCGATTTTCTGGGGCCCAAGACCCCTTGGCGTCGAAGTAGCGTGGCTCATCTTCATCCGGGAAATGGCCGAGCGGCATGGCGATCATCTGGGACTGCTTGCGCTTGAGGCGGATCTGGTCGGCAATCTTGTTGCGCAGGATGGCGAAAACCCAGGTGCGGAAGGCAGAGCGACCGGCGAAAGCCTTGGCATTGCGAAGGGCTCCGGCGAGCGCCTCCTGGACTGCATCTTCGGCAAGAGCCGGATCTGCGAGTTGCAGGCTTGCGAATTTCAGCATGCGCTGGCGCAGCTCCGCCATATACACAGCATCGGCGAGAAAGGGGGCCGCTGCACCCGTTCCGCCGTTCAGATCCTGCTCGCCCACATTCCTCATTCATGATCCCCCGGACATCGCGCGCGGCTGCCAATTTCCCGGCGCGGCATATGATCCGCCCGTGTTTGTCGCTGCTCTGAGAGAGATCTTACAGCACGGAACGAAAAAATCTCAGGTAAGGATCATGACCACCACATAGGCGGCGATGACGAGGAGCGTGACGTTGCGCCGAAGTGCCAGATACCAGGCAGGCTGGTCGCCGCGCCGGTGGATGCCGAGATCCGCCGCCAGCAACGCCAGAAATACAGCGATATGGAGCCCCATCGTCAGCGCCGGAGAATAGGGATGGACCAGCAAAGCTCCAATGGCCGCGAGAGCCGCGACATTGCTCACCACAAGCATCGACCTTGGATCCTGGCTTTTAATCTGCGCCTGACTCCAAAGGGTTCCCGCCATGAAGCAGGCAATGCCGGTTCCGTAGGCGATGAAGGCCTGGGCGGCAAGGATCGGCTGGTAGCCAAGCACCTGTGCCAGTGCCAGCGCCCAGAAGGGCAGCGCGCCGGAATAAGTCAGGAGTTTTGTCAGCGTTGGATCGCGATACATGATCAGTTTCCTTGCAGGCGGGTCACCAGCCGCTCGGAAAGGGCCGTGGCGCTTTTCACCGCCGCTTCGACCCGGTTGCCGAGGCACCAGTCGCCGCAGGCGCCGAGGCCGAGGGCCTCATCGAAGAGATATGGGAGGCCGGCAGCTTGGTCCACATTGGCGTAGCGCCAACGGTGAAGGTCAAGCCAGTCGGCGGAGGAAAAGTCCTGTCCGACAAGTCGCTCTAGCGACGCCAACATCTCGGACTTCACGTCGTTGCGGTCTCGCTCCAGATTGGCTTCAGCCCAATCGTTGCGGCTGTGGACGGTGAATGCAGTCTTGCCTGCGCGACCGGGTTTGCTTGCTTCGACGGCAATCCAGCTCAGGATCGGATCGTCGATGCGCGCAGCGTCGAAGCCGAGATCCAGTGAAGCCTGAAGACCAATCATCAGGGTGAAGCAACCGCTCATCTTGACGGTCTTCATGGCGGTCTGGCCTGAGAAGGCCTCCGGCATCAGCCGGATTGTCTGCGGGGCTGGGGCGGTGGAGACAACCAGTTCGAAACTGCCGAGATCCTTGCCATCGCCGTCGGTCAGCAGCCAACCACCACCGCTGTGCGCAAGGCCCGCCACGGTCGCTTCCTTGTGGATCTGCAGCCCATCGGCCAAAGCGTTCGCAAGGCCGCTCATTCCCGGCAGGCCTATGTAACGTGGTTCCGGTGGGCGGGTGTCGCTAACCAGTCCATCCGCGGAGAGCGTATGCACTGCCTTTGGCCAGACGCCAGCATTACCGGCCGCAACGGCGGCTCCAACGACTGACCTGAGCGCCTCGGAACGGGCCGTGAAATACTGGGCGCCATGGTCGAAGGCAAAACCTTCGCGCCGCCGGTTCGCCATGCGACCGCCAAGGCCTCGGCTCTTCTCGAAGATGGTGACATCGGCCACTGGCCCAAGCGCCCGCGCGAGCGTTATGCCGGCTATGCCGGCCCCGATGATGGCAATGGAAGTCTTCACGCAGTCCCCTTCTCAAGCGCTTGATGCACTTCAGCTTTACGTTGATCAGGTGCCGGCGGATTTTCCGTCTTCGCTTGCTTCCAGCAATGGTCGGATGAGCGGATTGGGAAAACGGCGCTTCACGGTCACGGCAAAGAAGGATTCGATCATGCCGGGGAGGGCATCGAACTCCACCAGCGCGCCGGCTTCAAGCTCACCCTTGACGACGATCGGCGGGAGAACGGCAAGTCCTGCGCCCTCGCGGGCGAGCAGGCGCATCATTGCCATGTCATCGACTTCCGCCGCGATCTGCGGCGTGATGCCGAGTCGTGCGACGAGTGCTTCGAACTGTGAGCGGACGCCGCTTTCGAGTGTGGGCAGGATGACCGGGTGCTCGCCGAGCAGGTCCGCAAGTGTCGCGCCCGCCTTGCCGTAAGACGGCTTGCCGATCAGGCTCACCCGCTGCTGGTAGACATGCTGGGCGATGAAGGGCGTGACCGAATCCGCCATCGGCGCCTGATTGAGGAGGACGATGTCGAGGTTCAATGCTTCGAGCGCGCCGAGAAGCTCGCTGGTGCTGCCCGAGCGCAGGATCATATCGACATCCGTGCGGCCGAGGATCGGGCGGAGAAACTCCATCTGGAAGTTGCGCGACAATGTGGCGAGCGCGCCGATGCGGATGGCGCGGCGTGTTCTGCCGGTCTCCTTCAACGTTTCCACCAGTTCTTCGCCGGCGGAAAAGATCGTATCTGCATGGTCCAGCGCGATCCGGCCGGCCTCGGTCAGATAGAGCTGCCGACCGCGGCGCTCGAAAAGGGCGTGTCCCAGGCGCTCTTCCAGTTGCTTGATCTGGATGGAGAGGGCTGATTGCGAAAGATTCAGGCGTTCCGCCGTGCGAGTCAGGTTGCCGTCGTGCGCGACGGCACGAAAATAGCGCAGGTGGTGGTAATTCAGCTCCGACATTCTTCTATTTTATAGAACGAATTTAGAGAAACAATGAATTTTTCATGCGGTCAACGCGCTGATAACAGCTCTGTGAGATCGCCGCTGCCTCCTCCCAAGCAGTGGCCCAGACCGGAGACATGCCGTGATCCACATGCTGCCGCTTCTCGCACCGCTGCTGCTTGCCGGTGCTTCCTATGTCGCCTTCAAGGCGCCGGGCCTTCGTCCACGCCTTGCAATCCGCGTCGCTGAAATCGCCGCCCTCGGGTCGATCGTCGTCGCGATCCTGTCCGGTGCGATCCTCTACCTCCAGGGACCGGGCACCAGCCCGGCCATCGGCTACAGCTACTTCGCGTTCGCCTCGCGGCTCGACCTTGTCAGCCTGGTGATGCTGTTGCTGGTTTCCTTCATCGGCTGGGTGGTGCTGCGCTATGCCGGTACCTTCCTCGATGGTGAGGAAAGGCAGGGACCCTTTACCGGCTGGATGACGGCGACGCTGGCGGCCGTTCTCCTGCTCGTTCAGTCCGGCACGCTGCTGCAGCTCGTAATCGGCTGGGTCGCGACCAGTCTTCTCCTGCACCAGCTCCTGCTCTTTTATCCCGACAGGATTGCCGCTCAGCGCGCCGCGCGGAAGAAGTTCATCGTCTCGCGTACGGGCGATGCTGCCCTGATCGGGGCTGTCATTCTGCTTGCCATCTCCTTCGGTACCGGTGACATCGCCACAATTCTCGCCGCCGCCCGTGAAGGCGAGGGCTTGCCGCTCACCATCGGTGCCGCAGCGCTCTCTGCCGTCGCAGCCCTTCTGAAGTCCGCGCAGTTCCCGACGCATGGATGGCTCACGGAAGTCATGGAGACGCCGACCCCGGTCTCGGCACTGCTGCATGCCGGTGTCGTCAATGCCGGCGGCTTCCTCTTGATCCGCTTTGCCGATGTCATGCTGCAGGCGCCGGTGGTGCTTGCGGTGCTGGTCATGGTCGGCGGCTTCACGGCGCTGTTCGGCAGTCTCGTGATGCTCACTCAGTCGGCGGTCAAAACCTCGCTCGCCTGGTCCACGGTCGCGCAGATGGGCTTCATGATCCTGCAGTGTGGCCTGGCGCTTTTCCCGATTGCGCTCCTGCACATCGTCGCCCACTCGCTCTACAAGGCGCATGCCTTCCTCGCCTCCGGCTCGGCGATCGACTCGGTTGCCTCGATCAAGCGGCCGGGTCCGGTTGCGATCCCGAATGCCAAGGCGGTCGGACGCGCCTTCCTCCTGGCGCTTGCCATCTACGCCGTCATCGGTGTGCTGTTCGGCTTTTCCGACAAGCCGCCGCAGGCGCTCGCTCTCGGTGCGATCCTGATCTTCGGTGTCGCCTATCTGATTGCACAAGGCCTGGCGGACGCGGCGCCCCGGGCGCTCACCTGGCGGACCTCGCTCTACTCCATCTCGGCGGCCACCGCCTATTTCGCCCTGCAGCGCATCGCCGACAAGATGATGCTTGGCACGCTACCCGCAACGCCGCAGCCGGGACCACTTGAGTGGACGCTGATGCTGCTCGCCGTCGTCACCTTCGGCGTGGTGGCGGTTGCCCAGTCGCTTTTCCCGCTCTGGGCCTATCATCCGGCAGCGGCGGGCCTGCGCGTCCATCTCGCCAACGGCCTCTACGTCAATGCCCTCTTCGATCGCCTGCTCGGTGGCTGGACGCTTCCGCGCACCCCCTCCGCAACGCTTGCTTCCGTGAAGGAGTGAACCGATGACCGAGATGACCACAATCGATACGCTGCATGGGGAAGCACTTGCCAAGGCGGCGGATCAGGCGGTTCGCGCCATCCCGCCGGCCTGGCCTCTGACGGCGACAGTTGCCGTCAATCCCTTCCTTGGACAGGTCACGGAAACGCTGGATCAGACGGCAGCACGGCTCGCCCGGATTAGCGGTGTCAGGCTCGCATTGCCGCGAAAGCACTATGCCGACCAGATCGCGAAGGGAGAGATCACCGATGAGGATCTGGTCGCTGCGCTTCAGTCGAGTGCCCTCGTCGATAAGGTCGACCTTCCGGCGCTGAAGGCCGCCGTGAAGGAAGAACCGCAGCCGATCGCTGCACTCCCGACCATTGCTGAGCTTGCGGCCCGCGCGACGGGCAAGGACTGGCCGGGCCTGGTGTCCGAGCGGATCGGCACCTTCGCTGCCGGCTTTTTCGATCAGGGGCAGGCACTTTGGGCCGCATCGCGGCGCAATGGTCTCTACGCCGCCTGGCGCGCCTTCGCGACGCATGACCTGACGCCGGAAATCCTGGGGCTGAAGGGTTTCAGCATCCACGTGGACGAAACGCCAGAGACCACGCACGGGGCTATCGAGCGGGCAGCCGTGTCGCTGGGCCTCGGCGCCGAACCCGGCACCTATTTCCATCAGCTTC
>JAIXSF010000367.1 GCA_027484835.1 Rhizobiaceae bacterium
ACCCGACCGGCATTCCCTCCCCCGAGAAAATGCCGGCCGGTCGTCATGGGACCTGTGTTCACCACGCTTCCCGCTCCGCCAGGACAGGAAGGGTTTGCGTCCCACGCCGAAGGGTGTGTTCAAATGTGCCTTGGCCCCTGGATGGGTTTCGAGACGTTTTTATCGAGCTTGTTGGCGACCAGTCTGTCGAGAACCGCGGTCAGACGAAGCATGATCTTTCTCCTTCGCGCGCCTATCTTTCGCAAATGAACATAAACGCAGATGCGGCGATTTCCTTGATCTGGCTCAAGTTCTTGGGCGAAATGTCTTAGACAAAAGACGAAGCTGCTCATCTGCCGCGTTAACACTGTTTTAAGCCTGTTCTTGCCGCTCTGCCCCTCTTCGGCCAAGGTCGCCGCCAGCACGATTCCAGCAGGAACGGACCGATGCCTTCTCGACGCTCAGTCATGATCGGCCTTGGCGGGCTTCTCGCAAGCGCGGGATTGCCCGGAGGGTACCGCATGGCCGGCGCCCAGACGCTGGCCATGGCAGAACTGCGCGGCGGCTTCGACGCCTCCGAGGCCGGCATCCTGCCGGGTACAGAGGACGACCAGAGCCGCAAGCTGCAGGACCTGATCGACCGTGCCGCCGCCGTCGGCCAGCCCGTTTTCCTGCCCGCCGGAACCTATGAGGTCGCCAATCTGGAACTGCGCGATGGCAGCCGGCTGACGGGCGTGCCAGGATTGACCCGCCTCGTCTATCGCGGCGACGGCCATCTGATTGCGGCCCAGGATGTGCGGCGCGTGAGCGTTTCGGGCATCACCTTCGACGGTGCCAACCGCTGGCTTGCCGACTACACGGAAGGGCTTCTCTCGTTTCGCAGCGTCGACGAGGCGATCATCGAGAATTGCGAGATCGCCGGCAGCCGCAAATGCGGCGTCTATCTCGCAAGATCGGGTGGCCGGATCACCGGTTCGCGCCTGACCGGGGCGGCCGAGGCCGGTATCTGGGCCATCGAAGGCAAGGCCTTCGACATCACCGGCAACCGGATCTTCGACTGCGGAAACGGTGGCATTCTCGTGCATCGCTGGACGAAGGGCGAGGACGGCACGGTGATTTCCGGCAATCGTGTCGCCCGGATCGGGGCGACGAATGGCGGCACCGGACAGTTCGGCAACGGCATCAACGTCTTTCGCGCCGACAACGTGCTTGTCTCGGGCAACCATGTCTCCCACTGCGCGTTTTCGGCCATCCGCGCCAATTCGGCTTCCAACATCACGATCAGCGGCAATCAGTGCTTCCGATCCGGCGAGACGGCGCTCTATGCGGAATTCGAATTCGAGGGCGCACTGATCGAGGGCAACCTGATCGACGGCGCCGCCATCGGGATTTCGGTTGCCAACTTCGACCAGGGCGGGCGCCTGTCGACTGTCAGCGACAACATCATCCGGCGGATCATCAACAAGGGCCCCTATGAGCCGGAGGTGAGCGGCTTTGGCTTCGGCATCTCGGTGGAGGCCGATACGCTGGTGCGCGGCAATCTGGTGGAGGGTGCGGAGACAGCAGCGATCGCCATCGGCTGGGGCCCCTATCTGCGCAACGTGATTGTCAGCGACAATATCCTGCGCGACAGTCCCGAAGGCATACGCGTGAGCGTCGTGGATGGGTCTGGCCGGGCGATGATCCGCGACAACCTGATCGAAGGTGCATCGCGCGGCGGCATTCTCGGCTATCGCTGGAACGATCGCGTCACAGAGGAACTCCTCGATGGCGGGGAGACCTTCGCGCACCTGGATCTGACCGGCAACATAAAAGCCGGCTCGTAACGACGTTGGCAGATGTCGTTAACACCCCGGAAACCAAGCGGCGACATGGCTTGATATCGTAATGACTGTTTAAGCTCGACCTGATTTACTGACCGACAACCAACATGTCGCGGGTCCCATGCTTCTTCGATTGCAAAACATCATCCTCGAGAAGATCGCAACCGGCCAGTCGCTGGCGGAAACCGTCGATTATCTCTGCCGTGAAGTCGAAACCATGACGGACGACATCGTCTGTTCCGTCCTTCTCCTCGATGAGGAACGGCGCCTTCGCCATCTCGCAGGCCCCTCGCTCCCCTTTGAATACACGTCGGCGATCGACGGCATCGCGATCGGGCACGGGGTCGGATCCTGCGGCACGGCAGCCTTTCATGGCGAGCCTGTCCTCGTCGAGGACATCGATGCACACGACTATTGGCAACCCTACAAGCACCTCGCCCTGCCGATCGGGCTGAAGGCCTGCTGGTCGACCCCGATTGTTGCATCCGGCAAGGTGCTGGGCACCTTCGCATTCTATTATCGCATCACACGCGGCCCCTCCGATCAGGAGCGGCAGATCGTCAATGCCTGCGTGCATCTTTGTGCGATCGCGATCGAGCGCGACCAGCGCATGGCAGAACGGCGGCGGCTTGCCGACACCGACGGACTGACCGGCCTGCCGAACCGCAGCCGCTTCAACGAGGTGATCAACGAGGTTTCGCGGCGGGATGCCGACTGGGCCCTGATGCTGATCGATCTCGACAATCTGAAGATGGTCAACGACACCTTCGGCCATGGCGCCGGCGACGACCTGATCCGCATTGTTGCCGAGCGGATGAAGCAGGAAGCCCCGTCCGGCATGGCGTTTCGCCTGGGCGGCGACGAGTTCGCCGTAATCGTTCCTTGCCTGGCGACCACGGAGCCTGCAGCCCTTGCAGAGACACTGATCTCCCGGATCAAGGAGCCGGCCGATTGCGGCGGGCATCTGATCTATCCGGCTGCTACGCTTGGAGGCGCCAGGGCCGGGATCGAGCGCAGCCCGCAGCAGGTTCGGCAGAATGCCGACTATGCCCTCTACCATGCCAAGGAACGGACGCGCGGGCGTTATCTCGAGTATCAGGTCGGGCTGGGCACCGCGATTGCCAAGCGGTTCCGCTCGGTTCAGGAGGTCGACCAAGCGCTTCGCGACGACCGGATCGACGCGCATTTCCAGCCGGTCATCGAACTTGCCACCGGCCGTATCATGGGTTTCGAGTCGCTGTGTCGGATGATCATGCCGGACGGTCGGCTGGTCGCGGCGGCGCATTTCCACGAGGCGATGAAGGATGCGCATGTCGCCATCGAAGTCACCGACCGGATGCTGGAGCGGATTACGGCTGCCGCCAGCGAGTGGCAGCGCGAAGGACTGGAATTCTCGCGGATCGGGATCAATCTCTCCGCTGCCGACTTTCACCGTGGCGGGCTGACACGCCGCATCGTTGACGCCTTTGCGCGCGGCGGGCTCGAGCCGACGTCAATCGTCGCGGAAGTGACCGAATCCGTCTACCTTACTCCGAAGGACAATGTGGTTGCCGAAGAGATCCACGCGATGCGGGAAGCCGGCATCAAGGTGGCGCTCGATGATTTCGGCACCGGCTTTGCTTCCCTGACCCATCTGCTGACCGTGCCCGTCGACATCATCAAGATCGACAAATGCTTCGTCAGGCGGCTGGCGGACGCCGGTGGCGGCGGCATCATCACCAAGGGCCTGCTCGACATCGCCAAGGGGCTCGGCATCTGGGTCGTCGCCGAAGGCATCGAGGAACTGGTTCAGGCCGAGCACCTGCTCTCGCTCGACTGCAAGGCCGGCCAGGGCTATTTCTTCTCGCGTCCCGTGGACCGTGACAGCGTTCGCGAGATGCTGGAAGTCAGCAAGAACCATCTCGAATGGACCCGCATCCTGCGCGAGCACAATCGCCAGCTCTTCGACAAGACCGGCTGAGACGCGAGAGGCATGTGCGCCCGCGTCCCCCTTTTTCTATATTTCGCTAACGTGATCAGATCTCGCAGCGCCAGCCGGTGACGAGACGGATCAATTCGCGTGCTTCCGGCGGTGGCCGCTTTTCCACCCGACGATAGAGCCGGCAGTCCCGCGTGCGCGTTAGCAGGCCCATGTTGACCAGTTCACGGCGGATCAACACGTGATCGGCAAAACCGTTGTGGCGCATCAGCACCGCGTTGACCGCTTTTTCCGGCATCTCCTCACCCGCCGGCAGGAAGGACCAGAGCACCCAGAGGGCAAGCTGCTGCTGGCTGTACTTGCCCGGCCAGCGGACGAGCACATCGGTGCCGGCAAAGCATCGGGCGGTCAGTTCGACCCGGCGAAAATCGACGGCCGGCTCGGCTTCGATGACCGGTGGGTTCGCCAGACGGTCCTCGGCCGCACGGCTTGCCTTGAAATGCTGGTAATTGCGATAGCCGACAGCCCGCGTCAGCATATTCAGAAGCTCGACATGGCCGGGCAAGTCTGCCCGCGCCTCAAGTTCGCGCTTCAGGGTTTTGGCAAGCGCCGACAGATCGGGCGCAGCGAAGGCATGGAGCGTCTTCGACATCTCAATTCTCCTGGTCGTGCCCGGTTGCCGCAAGCAACCAACAAGGCCGGTGGTCACCGACTTCCGACGGGGCACGGGAAAACGAGCTGACGTCGACAAGAGAAAGGCAGGTTTAGCTCCCCTCATCGGGGCGGTGACGCCTGGGTGGACTGCAGACCCTGGAAACCCATGGATACGCGCGGCCAGCCTTGCTTGTCAATTCCGCCGCCGATCAGGAAATTTTATAGATGCCATCAGCGCAATCGGCTTTTCCGGACGCGTGACGCGCGATAGCCTCCGGCACCAGATTCACGGGGAGCCACCACATGTTGAAGATCTACGGCGTCTACAAGTCTCGCGCGACACGCATTCTCTGGCTGGTGGAGGAGCTGGGTGTGCCCTTCGAGCTCGTGCCGGTTCTGCAGGCCTATAAGCTGAAAGACCCGACAGCCTCGGGGACCCGGCTGAACACACGCTCGCCCGAGTTCCTGGCGGTCAACCCGATGGGCAGCATTCCGACGATCGAAGATGACGGGCTGGTCTTGAACGAGTCCCTCGCCCAGACGCTCTATGTGGCACGCAAGCACGGCGGGCCGATCGCGCCGCGGGATCTCCACGAAGAGGCCCAGATGCTGCAGTGGTCGCTGTTTGCCGCAACCTCGATCGAGACCGAGGCCCTGAAGATCTCCCTTGCCAACGCTGAAGGAAGGCTTTCCACCGAGGCCGGTCAGGCGAAAGCCAAGGCCGTCGCGCGGATTCTTGCGCGCCCCTTCGGCGTGCTGGAAAAACACTTCTCCGATCACGACTACACGGTCGGCGGACGCTTCACCGTGGCTGACATCAATCTTGCGGAGATCGTCCGCTACGCGCAGGCCTATCAGCCGCTGCTCGATGCGCATCCGAAGACGGCTGCCTGGCTTACCCATGTGCAGGCACGGCCAGGCTTCAAGGCGATGTGGGAGAAGCGGCTGGCCGAGGTCGAATGAGGCCAGGGGCGACGCCCTCTCTTCATCGACCAACAGCCTCACCTGGCCTTCCGCTCAAACCTCAGCCGCAGCCCGGCACATCCTCCAGGCGATACCAGACCGGAATGCCGCGTTCGGTCGCGATGCGGACATCGTTGTCTGCTCCCTTGGAGGCGCCGGGCAGGCGCAGCACGCCGTCGCAGAGTGCCAAAAGCCGGCCCGCGACCGGGTGGAAGATCTCCTCGTAGAGATCGTCGCCAATCGCCTTGCCGCCGGCAGAATGCCAGACGGGCAGCGCCACCCATTCCCCGATCATCGGAACATGGCCCGCCTTGAACAGGGCATAGGATGGCGCTTCGAGCGCCTTCAGGTTTGCGGCCATCTTTTGCGGGTCATCACCCGTGCCCGAACGATAGGGGCCGGCTATCAAGATCAGCATCTCAGTCTCCTTATTTCCTCTGCCTCATGCAGAAACGTGCACATATCCGCACGATTCTGCTGGATTGTCGAATCCAATTCGGCATAATCCGGAATTTTCGTGAACAAGCGGGCGCAATCATGCTGACTGAACAGAGACGAAGGCTGATCCTTGACGTGCTGAAGCGTGACGGACGTGCAGTGGCCGGGGAACTGGCGAGACTTTGGGAGGTGTCGGAAGACACGATCCGGCGCGACATGCGAGACATGGCATCGGCGGGTCTTTTGAAGCGCGTGCATGGCGGGGCTCTGCCCATTGCAGCCCCCCTGCCTGATCTCTCCGCAAGGCGGGGACTTGCGACCGAGGAGAAGCAGCGGCTGGCGGCAGCGGCGGTCCGGCTGATCTTGCCCGGTCAGGTGGTGTTCTTCGACGGCGGCACGACAACGGCGGAAATCGTGCGGCAGATCCCGCTCGACATGCCACTCACCGTCGTCACCCACGCGCCGACGATTGCAGCCGAACTGGAGCGGCATTCGGCAGTCGAGGTCGTGCTGATCGGTGGCAAGATCTACCGCCATTCGATGGTGGCGGTCGGGCCGACGGCGCTTGCGGCAATCGAGCAGGTCCGGCCGGATGTCTTCTTCCTCGGCGCCACGGCAGCACATCCGACGGAGGGCCTGTCGACCGGTGATTTCGAGGAGGCAGCAATCAAGCGGCGGATTTCGGACCGCAGCCTTGCGACCTATTGCCCGCTGACCTCGGACAAGCTCGACAGCATCTCGCCCTTCGGCATCGTGCCGATCATGCAGCCGACGGGACTGATCGTCGTGTCCGAGATCGAGACAGCCATTCTCGACGGATACAGCGCACGGGGGGCGAGCCTCGTCCTCGCCTGATCAAGGGCAGCCCTCATCCGGTCGGTCACCCCTGCCCGGCCACCCGTGTGAACGGGCGCGCCAACACCCAGTAGCCGGTATGGCGGTGGACGAGAGCGGTGACGACCACCAGACGGATGAGCTGGACGAGCACCATGGCGGCTGCAGCCCCGGTGATGCCCCAGAGCGGAACCAGGACCAGCATTGCCAGGACGCAAGTTGCGACCGAGATCGAGACGATCAGCAGGCTAAGGCGATAGCGCCCCTGCACGACGAGGAGTTCCGCGGCCTGACCAGTTGCGGCGCGGATGACATAGGCAAACCCCAGCAGCACAAGGCAGGGATAGGCGGCGACGAAGGCATCTCCGAAGAGATGCAGCAGCGGATAGCCGGCCAAAAGGGTGATCGCCACCGATGGAATGGTGAGCCAGAAGGTGGCATTGGTCGAGCGCGTGATGCGGCTCTGCAGCCCCGCCCTGTCGGCCGAGGCGAGCGACAGCGAGAAGCCGCGGGCGGCGACCAGCATGAAGCCATATTGCACGAAGGCGGCGAGCGAGAGCGAGCGCTGGGCGGCGAAATAGAGCGAGGCCTGATCCGGTGGCACGAGGAAGCCGAGGATCAGCACATCGATCCAGACAAACAATTCTTCCGCCGTCATGGCCGGCATCATCAGCACCGACGCCAGGAGCCAGAAGCGACGTCTCTCCGGGCTGGTCGTCGGACGCGGTGCCTTGGGAAGTCTGGCGCGCAAGAGGAGCGCCTGGACGAGGAGGACAAGGACGGAGGCGAGGACGACGAGGGCAAGGACCGTCACGGCATCGAGGGTGATGCTGGCGAATTGGGCGATCCCGACGCCAAGCATGATCAGCACGGGGCGCAGGATAAAGCCCGGAACGGTCGAAAGCGCATACCAGCCGAAGCCTCTTGCCACACCGGTGAGATAGGTCTCGAGCGAGAGGACCGGAAAGCCAAGTGCCAGCACTCCGATCGGCAGCAGGAAGGCCGGATCGACGAGACCCGGCAGCAGCAGGAGGAACGCAAGCGCTGCGACGGCCAGCAGACCGGACCCGATGATCACGGCGCGGAAGCCGAGCGCCAGGTAGCCGGCCAGATGGGCATGTTTTTCGCGGCGGCCATAGCGCGGAATGAAGCGGGCAGCGGAATCGTAGAAACCGAGCACGCCGACCTGACCGACGACGCTGACCCAGGTCCAGAGGATGACATAGACGCCGTAGTCTTGAAGCGCCATGAGGCGGGCAAGCAGGATCTGCAGGGCAAGGCCGACAAAGGCTGCGGCGATGCGAACCGATATGCTGACGAGTGCACCGCGCAGGCCCGGATCACCGAGCGCCTCCCGCGCCTTGCGCAGGATCCGGCCGATCACGGGATGCAGCACAGCACGAGACCCATGCTGCCGCCGTTTCGTCCGAGAAAGCGCTGCACGGCCTCGAGCGCCGAGAGTAGCCTTGCACGCGTGCTGGCGCCGATCCCGTGGTAGAGGGTGCGGACACGGGGCTTCAGGCCCGCCATCCAGTGGCGGCAATAAAGCCGGCCGAGGCTGGTCAGGGGCAGGTAACAGGCCGCGAGCGGTTCGGTCGTATTGGTCCAGCTCGACTTGTAGGTCGAGGGGTCGTTGAGGAAATCGAAGCGACGGATACCGGTTTCGATCGCCCAGCGCTGGGCGTTTTCCATCTGCACCTTGCCGGGCGAAAATTTTTGATACTCAAGATCGATCGCGCCGAGGAAGCAGTAGTAATCCTGCCGGAAACGCATGCCGATTTCCATGGCGATCGGAGCGCCGTCCAGCGTCAGCGCATGCAGGAAGACGCGCCCTCCATCTTCCGATGGGGTATCGCCCAGGCCACGGAGAAAGGCGGCAAAACGCGGATCGAAGACATCACGCCCGAGGCGGCCGGTGCCCTTGAGCCAGGCCTGCTTCATGGCGATGCAGCGATCGATGTTCTCGGCATAGCCAGCACTTCCCGCCGGATAGACCTGATAGTCGAGCGTACCCAGCTTCTCCAGCCGGTTGCGGCGGCTGTTGCGCTGCAGGCGCTGCTTCTTGGGCAGCGCGCGATGGTGGCTGTCCCAATCCTTGATGCCAGAGAGATCGAGGATCGACGACTGCTGCGCATCTTCAGGGCTCACACCCTTTCCGTCGAGGATCTGCGCGAGCAGCGAGGATTGCGGGGCATGATCGATACAGATCGCATCGGCCTCGCCGTCGCGGCCAATTTCCGCGAGCACGGTGCGGCCAAGCGCGAGATCAAGGCGCGAGGGGTCGTAAAGGAGCGTCGCATACTGGCTCATCTGGGCGGTCAGCGGAACCAGCAGCGTGATCGCCGGGCTTACACGGCGGCTCATCAGCGGCCAGATCATCACGCAATCGGCGCCATCCCACAGCGTATAGACCCTGGGTCGGACCTCGGTCTTCTCGGCGCCCATAAAGGCGCGGCACCAGTTCATGCACCAGTCGAAGCTCTGGAAATAAGTGAAGGGCTCGGGGCAACGGTTCTCCAGCGTCTGCCAGTCGCGCTTCAGGTCCTGGATATCCTCGAGGCTCTCACGGCATTCGAGCTCCAGCGTCCGGCCCTGATGCACAAGCCGCGTCACCCGGCCACGGCCAGTCCTTGCGACGATGGCCCGGTCAAGCCCTCTGCTGGAAAGATCCATTAAACTCAGCCTCGTCGATTGCGCGCGATGGGTCGGGAGCGAAGTCTAACCGCGAAGGGTTAAACCTCCCTTGAGGCAGGCAGATGTCCATGCAACCGATGGGGCGGCTTGGCGCTTGGTCAGGCGAAGAGCACATCCGTGACCCGAACCGTGCCGACGGCCAACCCATTCCAGTTGGTCATGCCGTGGCGGGACATGCCGATCAAAGCGGCATGCTCCTCGCTGCCCTTGTCAAAGTGGCGGGCGAGAAGGGCGGCGATCATGGCTTCTGCCGCACGGGTGGCTCCGTCCTCGGCCTTGACGGCGAAGGAGAGGCCCTTTTCCGGCAGCAGCGCACAGAAGACACCCTCCGCTCCCGTCTTGGCGAAGATCTTGCCCGGTGCGATCTGCATCAGCCGGGTGCAGAAGCGCTTGGTGCCAGCGACATAGAAGGGTTCGGCCATGCAGGCGTCGATCAGCCGGCGGGCGGCGGCCGCGCGGATCGGCTCCAGCCCGCTGCCTGTTGCCAGCTTGCCGAAGCCGCGGGCCAGACCGACCAGCGGCACGGCATAGGTCGGGATCGAGCAGCCGTCTGTGCCGCAATTGTCGCGCGAGAGCACCGCACCGGTCAGGTCCGACATGATCGCGCGGATCGCCTGCTGCAGCGGATGATCGAAGCCGGCATAGCCGCGTGGGTCTTCGCCGGTATGCACGCAGGTGCAGACGAAACCCGAATGCTTGCCAGAGCAATTGTTGTGGAGTGCGTTCGGTCTGTCGAGGGTGCGAGCCTGGTCGATCAGCACGGCCTGGTGCGACGACCAGTGGGCGCCGCATTCGAGCACGCTTTCATCGCGACCGGCAGCCTTCAGCATGGCGGCGGCGGTTGCAACATGCTCCGGCTCGCCGGAATGGGAGGCGCAGGCAAGAGCAAGTTCGCGGTTGCCGAAGCCATAGGCGTCCGCCGCGCCGCTTTCGACCAGCGGCAAGGCCTGCATGGCCTTGCAGGCGGAGCGGGGGAAGACGCCAGCCTCGATGTCACCGGCGGCGAAGACAGTTTTGCCTTCGCCATCGACCACCACGGCTAGCCCGCGATGGCGGCTCTCGACGAGTTGACCGCGCGTGACCTCGACCGTGACCGGATTTTCCATGCTCTGCCTCAAAATGCCAATATTGTCAGTCTCTCCTTAAAGCATGCATCACCCCATTCTTCGAGGTCGGGATTGAAATTTCTGCTCCGCTTTGTGTCCGTCGTCCTGTTGGTCTTCGTTCTGCCGACGCTGGTTTCGGCTGGCCTCTGGGTCTCCAAAGATCGACCGCAGCGCTGGAGCGAGGCGAACCGGGGCTCGTCCGGCCTGCTGCCCAAGGCGGACGAGAGCCCTGACGCGGCAATCTATGTGTTTTCGGCCATGACCGGCGGCCTGAAGGGCGCGATCGCCAGCCATGCCTGGATCGTCACCAAGGACGAAAACGGTGCCTATCAGCGTTATGACAAGGTGGGCTGGGGCTCGCCGATCCGCCGCAACCATCGGGCTCCGGATGCATTCTGGTATTCGAACCCGCCGCGGCTGGTGGCCGAAGTGAAGGGCGAAGAAGCCAAGCGTCTGATCCCGAAGGTGGAGGCGGCCATCGAGGGGTATCCCTATGGCCAGCCGGGCGGCTACCGGATCTATCCGGGGCCGAACTCCAACACCTTCGTCGCGCATGTGCTGCGCGAGGTGCCGGAACTCGGTGCGGTACTACCGGCCGATGCCGTCGGCCGTGACTACCTGCCGGGCGGGGCCTTCTATCATCTCGACAAGGATGGCCGTGACCTGCATGTAAGCCTCGGCGGTTTTGCCGGGCTGTCTGTCGGCGTGCGCAGCGGGCTGGAGGTGAATTTCCTCGGCCTGGTGGCCGGTTTGGATTTCGCCCGGCCGGGCATCAAGGTGCCGGGCTTCGGCACGATCGGGCTTTGAGCGCCCTGCCCTCGAGACAAACTCCATGAATCAAAAGAGCCACCCGCGAGGGTGGCTCCCATGAGCTTTAGTCCTTTGTCTGGACCCGGGCGGGGTAACCGCCCGAAGGAAGGCTGTGTCAGGCCGAGGGCTGCCCCGTCAAAACCGCACCCTTTCCAAAGTCAC
>JAIXSF010000475.1 GCA_027484835.1 Rhizobiaceae bacterium
CGGTGGCTCATCCAGGGAGGCAGGCCAATTGATCGATGGGGCGAGGATGAAGAACGCCGCCCACATTGCGATGAATTGAGCGATGAGAAGCCCTGCAGCAAGGCGGCCATGGAATGAAGCTTGATCTTTTGCCGTCAGCGCAGATGCTGACGCCGCATTGGGGGTCGAGAGGTAGGTCATCTGAGGCTCCAGTTGATTTCCGACGCACCTTTTGCCTCGGATGATCAAGGATAGGACGACAGGCATCCTGGCCTCATTGACCTTGGGTAAGAACGCGCCGTCAGTCGCGGGGTTTACGGGGACGGGCCAGTCGCCCGCGAATGCGGGACAGGCTCTCTGGCGTGACACCCAGAAAGCTCGCCAGGAGATATTGCGGCACCCGACGGACAATCTCTGGTCGGGTTTCGACGTAGTGACGGTATCGATCGTCAGGAGAAAGGTTCAACAAGTTTGCAGCGCGGCGCTGGGAACCGAGAAAGCCCGCTTCAACCAACTTCCGACCGAAGCGCTCGATGGCATGGTCTTCATCGTAAGCGCGAAGCAAGGCCACGCGCGGCATGATCAGAAGCGTCGATTCCTCGACGGCCTCGATCGTCTGGGTAGCCGGCGCGCCGGTCAGAGAGCTTGCCGCATCGGTGACAGTGCCACCTTCGTCAAAAAACTGCCCGGTCCGTTCGTCGCCAGTCGCTGCGTCGATGTAAAAGTATCTGAGCAAGCCAATGTGAATGTGGAACAGATTTGTCGCCGTCTCTCCGGCACGAAGAACCTGCATGCCCTTTGGCACAGTTGCAACACGGGAGGCTGACATCAGCCGAGCGAGCGCGTCTTCATGCGGCACGAGAGGTTTGACCGCCTCCGTCAGCAATCTGACAAAGCCGGTATGAGGGGCACTCTGATCGGTCATTGAATCGGCCTTTCTGTTCGCAGTGCATCACAGTCAATGCTACCAGCGAGGATGATGCAAAGACATCCGAGGCCTACGTCGGATATCGAAGGCCGATAGCGCCCGATCAGCCTTGGCTATGGCAGGCGATCGCCTGGTGCTCGCGGCAGAAATCGTGGAACCCAGGCGTCGATCCGGAAGACGGCCGCAATCAGAGCGCAGACGCCTGAAACACCGCGCATGAGCCAGACTGGCTGTCGACCAAAGATAAAACGATGACGATGCGCGAGCGCCATTAAAGCGATCCCGTCGCGAAGGTTACGAGGCGGCAATCGCCTCTCTCGAGTGAGCCCATAGATGACCTCAAAGAAGTGATCGGCATGACGTGCCGGCCAAAGCTCAACTTCGATCAAGGTCGCCGCAGCCGCCTGTCCAATCTCAGCGCTGCCTGGCGCATAGGTATGAAGAACGCCGGGCGGAACTTCGAGACTTTCACCTTCGCCAAGGCGCACGATCTGGTCCGCGATGGTGATCTCAATTGTACCCGACAAAACCGTGAAGCGCTCGGTTTGGGCCAAGTGGCGATGAAGCGGTACGGGATCGGCATCAAACCCGATATCCTCGCGGAACCTCAAGATCTCCGGCGAAGCCGCGAGGAATGTCAGCGCCTTCCCGGGAGCGTTCAGTGTAGCGCCCGGGGTCGGAATCTGTTCCGGAGCGTGAGGGACGAGCAAGGCGATTTCCATTGTGTTCAAGCCTTTAGGATGCGAGTTGCGAGCGGCCAACGGGGGCTTTGGGCTGGCAGGGGAGCATAGCCGAGGCGCGCAAACATCTGGACACGATCTGAGGCGCGGGGTGCAAGCGCATTTACCAATTCGGCGTAGCTCGACGCCATTTCCGAGTACTCCTGGAGCGCTTGACTGAATGGCTGCATGGCAACTCCACGGCCTGTTGCCGCAAGATTTGCGCGCAGATACGCACGACCCGCCGATACCTGGGCAACACGATCGTTTCCGTCCGTCGCAATCCAAAGAAACGCCATGGCGGTGTCGAACTGTGGTTTCTGCGCGTCCATCATCGCCTGATGACCCGCAGATCCAAATTGCGCCATGCCCTCACGAGAGAGCAGTCCGGTGAGTGCTAAGCCTTCCATCAGTGGACCGCTGAGCGATATGCCATCCGGATTGGCCTCGATTTCTGCGCGTCCGATCCGCGTCAGGTCGATGCTCTCGATCGCTGCCGCCGGCGTGTTCATCTCGATAACCATCGCTCGCCAGGCGATGTCCCGTAGCCTGGCGACCTCTGTCGCATCTGCGCTGAAACCTGCGCGAAGCGGTATCGCCTCCGCAGCTATAGCCTCCAGATCGGGCTGCGATACTGCGCGCGAAACATCGAAGGTTGCGCGATTTGTTCTACGAACCGATACATGTTGAAAGAGCGGATCCGGCGTTGCCGCCTTCGTCATGACCTTTAGCCGGGCAATCGGGCGAAGATCGAGCGAGGCCGTATCCGCGCCATCCGGGAAAGCTTCCACTTCAAGTGTAACGCCCTCCTCTGCTGCGGCCATTCTCGCAAGCTCGAGGAAGGCACCAAGACCGATCGTGATCTGCCGGTCGAACGGATCCGTGTCCGGCAGACGTCGATTGAGGTCGACCAGTAGGGTGATTTCGTCGGGTATCCGTAGGTCTACGATCCACGGCTGCCGATTATGGGGGCTTGGTGCAAGGATGGCCCAGGAGAGCCAGCGCGTGCGAGGATCTCCGTCGAGTATCTGCCCTGCCGCTGCCCATGGCGCACGTGCGGTCGTCGGATTCCGGGTCAGCGCCCAGGCCCCTGATGCAGCGGCAACGACCACGCCACCGCCCAAGATTGTCAAAAATTTGCGTCTCGTTTTCATGGAGCCACTCCGCTTTGTCATCTGACGCGATATTGGCGGAGCCAGAGCGGTCATTCATTGACGATGGATAAGATCCGTGATGCCAACCTTCAAAAGGCTCATGCCGCACGAGGCGCTAAGCTCGGACCAGCAGCTTCAGAGTTTACAGTTGCAAGTCGAATGTTGAGATTGAGGGCGCTTCGTTGAGACAACACTGTCAACGGGGCCCGAAGTGGACAGTGGGCTCCACTACAGAATTTCTCAGGACTGCTCGCTCAGTGATCCAAGTCGAGCAAACTATCGTCTGGATCGCCGCGGCACAGTCACTGAGATCGGGACCTTGTCCTCGCCGTAGGCCCGAACCTTGTCGCGTCCTGCGGCCTTGGCTGCGTAAAGCGCTTCGTCACACCGTTTCAACAATATCTGGGAGTCGACCACGTTTTCATCGGCCGATGCCACGCCAATCGAAATGGTGACACGCCCCTTCGGACTGCCAATATGTGGGATCTCAAGCTTGCGGACCGCTGCTGACAATCGGGTGGCTACATCGTGGCTGTCATCTGCGGAGACACCCGGGAGAATGACAGCAAACTCTTCACCCCCGTAGCGCGCCACGACATCAACGTGCTCCCGAGAGCCTGACTGAAGTACGGTTGCCACTTTTCGCAAAACATCATCGCCTGCCGGATGACCATACGTATCGTTGTAAGCTTTAAAGTGATCGATATCGATCATGAAAAGTGAGAGCACACCAGACGACTGCTTTGCCAATGAAAACGCGAGTTCCAGCTCGCGATCAAAAGCGCGGCGATTTGACAGTTCCGTTAGTCCATCTTTGCTTGCTAGCCGTTCCAACTGATGAACGGCCGCTTTTCTTTCGCTTACGTCGTTATAGAGCGTAACCCAGCCACCATCGCCAACTGGCCTCGTGATTTTTGCGATCCATCTACCATCACCTAGCCTTAGTTCGGATTCTGCGGCCGCCTGGCTGCGCGCCACCTCTTCGTCTACCCATGTCATAGGTGCTACGTTCTCAGGAACGGATATCAAACCTCGCAAGACCCCAGCCGTCAGCAATTCTCCCAGAGTGCAGCCGTAGCAAGACTGCTCGTCAACGTAGGGGAAGAACTCGAGGTACCGACGGTTCCACATCACCAGACGCCCGTCGCGATCGAACATAGCGAGGCCATCTGCCATTTCACTCATGGCGGTCTGAAGTAGCACCTGTGTCGCGACGAGCTCTGCCTGTAGGCTCTTTTGTTTAGTCACGTCGGATGTGTGGCTCACGATACCGAGCAGTTTTCCATCACGTCCAGCATATGGTGCCTTAATCGTTCGCAGATGGACGACCTGCCCGTTGCGCTCGAATTGCTGGTCAAGGACCTGCGGAACCGGGTCTTCGATGAAGCCTTGCTCCTGAGCCCAGAACAGCGATGCCTCCTCAGCGCGGTAGTAGTCGAAGTCGCTTTTGCCAACCATCTCTTTAGGGTTCGACGCGCCCATCAGATTTGCGGTCGCCTTGTTTGCGATCAGGAATCGGCCTTCAAGGTCTTTGACACTCAGCGCATCCGGCAGAGCGCTGACAATCTGCCGATGCAGGTCATTTAATCGCGCATGCTCTCGGCGGTTACGATCTATGTAAACAAAGAAGCTGGCAATTGCTGTACCAACAAAGTTCATCAGCAAAAGGACGAGATGCACATTCGCTCGGGTGAGTTGTTCTCGAACTTCGGTTGGAACGAGAAACAAGAAAGAATACGCAACACCTGCATTTACAAGGGCCAGCAGGAGTGCATCGGAAGACTTGAAACCTCGCTTGACAAGGAAGCTTCCGAGACAGGCAACACCGAAGGCGAAGGAAATACCGATTAGCCCTAAGAAGGCCCCAGAGCCGCCAATCCAAACTCTGCCCGCTGACGCAACAATGGCGGCCACTCCAGCACCGATGGGACCCGAAATCAGACCCACAACGGCGAGAGGCACGATTCGTAGATCAAATCGGAACTCCTGGATCAACTCGCCTGGCATGTGCATCAGGAGGACAGCCGTTGATCCAAACAGAAGGCCATTTGCTGCCTTACGAGATAATGACAAATCTCCTGCCATCTGATTTCTCGCAATAGAGCAGATCGTCAATGCTAGACTTATGACGCCGAGCTGGGCAAGAAAGAGGATAAGCACATCTGAAACGGCCATGGCAGGTTCACTCGCAGCATCGGTGCAAGAGTTTGCTCATGCTGCTCTCGTGCCTTTGATCGTGTTTGGCTGATCTCTATGGTCAGTATCCCGCACTACTGAACGGCGGTTCAGAACGAAACGACCTACCAACGACGTCAAATGCGTCGAAGCAGCCGACAGGCTGTGGCTAAGTGCAGTTGTCTCTTCGACCATGGCAGCGTTTTGCTGGGTCATTTGATCCAAGTCGTTCACGGCAATGCTGATCTCCTTAAGGCCACCGGACTGTTCAATTGCCCCGGTGGAGATAGCGTCGACGTTGCGGTCGATGGACATCACAAATTCGTTGATCCGCGAAAGAGCATTTCCGGTCTCATCCACCAGCTTAACGCCCGCATTGACCTGCTGCCCTGAATTCGACACCAGAGCTTTGATTTCTTTCGCAGCAAGCGCCGACCGTTGAGCCAGTTCACGAACTTCCTGCGCAACAACGGCAAATCCCTTGCCCGCCTCCCCGGCTCTTGCAGCTTCCACACCGGCGTTGAGCGCAAGCAAGTTAGTTTGGAAGGCAATTTCGTCGATAACCCCGATGATCTGCCCAATCTCGGTTGCAGATTTTTCGATTGATTTCATGGCGCTGATGGCATTGAGGACGACGCGGCCTGACTCTTCGGTGCAAAGCTTTGCATCAGCAACGAGCTTACGTGTCTCCTGGCTGCGTTCGGACGCTTGGGCAACCGTCGTCGACACTTGCTCTAGAGCTGCGGCGGTCTCTTCCAGCGCGGCAGCCTGCTGCTCAGTGCGCTTGGCAAGATTGTCTGAGGCGGAACGCATTTCCAAGCCATTTTCGTGAATGGCTTGCGTCGTTTCCAGCACTTGAACCAGCGTTGCCTGGAATGCTGCGAGCGCCTCGTTGAAGTCTCGCCGCAAGGGTTCGAAATCCGTCATAAATGGCTGATCTATCGTGTAGCGAATGTTGCATTCGGCAAGCCTGGAAAGCCCTGCGCCTAGGGTTTGAACTACATGTTCGAGGGCCTGCGCCTGTTCGGCCATGACTTCAGCATGACGCCTTTGCGCCTCGACGGTGAGCGCCGTATTTTCTTCGGCCTCCAAACGCAGCCGTTTGCGCTCTAATGCGGCCTGGCGAAAAATCTCGACCGAGGTCGCCATTTTACCGATCTCGTCTGTTCGATCGCTGAATGGAACATCTTTTGACAGGTCGCCTTGAGCCAAATGACCCATATAGCTTGAGATCGTGGCCAACGGGGTGATAGCTCGCCGGCGGAAGTACCATATACCTCCGATAAAGAGGAACACGCACATGCCACTGCCGATCACAGCCAACCGCTCAAGTCTGGTGGACGTTGCTCGCGCCATGGCTTCTTCGGAAACAAGATGTGCATTCGCCATTTGGACGAGTTCACGAACGGCAGCATCATGTGTCCAGAACGTCGTGCCAAGCTCTGCGATCGCTGCCTTTTTCCCAGCGTCGTCAAGGATTGAACCGGGACCGAAGCTCTGCTCGTAGCGAGCCCAGAATGCATCCCCCTTGACCAGCACATCATTCAACAATTTGGACTTGAGTGCATCCGGTAGCTGGGACTTCTGCCAATAGTCACGGCGTGCCCGATAGTCGGCGGCGAGCCTCTCAATCTTCGCCACCGTTTCCTCTGACTTCCGCGGATCTAGGACTGCTTCGCTCGCAAGCATGTAGGCTTCAACGACGTAGAGCGGAGGCGGTAAGATATCAGCCACGAGATCCTTGCTGTCGATGATGCCGTTATAGACAGGTCCACTGACCTTTAACTGCGATAGTGTATAGCTTTGAAGGCCGATCGACGTTGCCAAACCGATTACGACAACTACTGCGAAACTGAGAAGCAGGCGGGCAATGGTGAGCTTCGGCATGGATGATCCCCTGACGGCCGGGCGTATTTTCGGAACCATTAATATCCAAACCCTCTAATTTCTCGTTATCCGGAGAAGGCATTTGTCAACGAACGCTCAGACTTTAGTTGGGTGCCGCCGAGAAGGTAACCGGCGTCCAAAACCGCTCTGGATGCGTGAAGCGTACCGTGACCGCTAACAATCCACCGAGTCCGGACCACTCATGCATCACACGAGTAACGCCTAAGGCAGCCGTGTCAGCATATCACCATCCATCTGGCGTTAGTTTTGTCGCAGCGTCTGGACCGCTTCAGCAACTCGATTAGTGAACGGGAGAGTGTGGACAATTTCGAGCGAGTGCGACGGCCGAAATCAAGGTGCAGCCTTGTCAGACCTTGCCTGTTAGCAGTAATTCGGCTTTCTCGGAGTTGCTGCGTTACGAGAGGCGGTTAAACAAGTCCGCAAGTTTTCATGGGTGGCACATA
>JAIXSF010000215.1 GCA_027484835.1 Rhizobiaceae bacterium
TCGACGAGCTTCTTGCCACTGCCGGATGGACAGCTAGTGACGTTGATCTGGTGGTGCCGCACCAGGCCAGCCCGTTGGCGCTGGAGCACATGATCAGGCAGACCGGTATGGCGGTCGATCGCGTAGTGAACATTGCGGCGCGATTTGGCAATCAGATCGCAGCCTCCATCCCGACGGCGCTCGATATCGCCTGGGCTGACGGGCGGATCAGCAAGGGAAGCAAGCTTCTCATGCTCGGCACATCGGCCGGTGTGTCTTTCGGTGGCATGGCGATAGAGGTTTGAATGCCATGCGTGTTCTCGTTACAGGCGCCACGGGTTTTCTGGGCGGTCGGCTGATCCGGTATCTGGCGGCCCGCGGATTTGAGACGGTCGGGCTCGGTCGTGATGAGGCCCGTTGCCGTCATCTCCAGGATCTGGGTTTGGTGACCGTTTGCGCGGATATGTCCCGACCCGTGCTTCACCTTGTCGATGAGATCGGCACCGTGGACGCTGTGGTGCATTGTGCAGCACTTTCGGCATCCTGGGGCAAGCCTGCAGCCTTTCGCCTGGCCAATGTCGAGGGCACGGGCCATGTGCTTGATCTGGCTCATGCGCTCAAGGCCCGTCGCTTCATCAACATATCCTCGCCGACGGTTTATTTCGAACTCAAGGACAAGACCGACGTCGCCGAAACGGCGCCGCTGCCGCCTCCGATCAATGCCTATGCCCGAACCAAGGCCGAGGCCGAAGCAATGGTTCTTGCCCGAGGGGGCGTCGGCCCGGTGAACCTTCGGCCGCGTGGCATCTATGGCCTTGGCGACCAGACGCTGCTGCCTCGGATCACGGCTGCTGCCCGCCATGGTCCCCTGCCGCTGTTGCGGTCCGGCGCGGCCGCCATAGATCTTACCCATGTCGATGATGTTATGCAGGCCATCGAGGCGGCTTTGACGATCAGTGATATCGAGGGGCAGACCTTCAACATTTCGAGTGGCGAAATGGTGCCGGTACGTGACATCGTCGAGCGTGTCTGTTCAAGGCTTGCAATCGAGCCGCGCTGGAGACGCGTGCCGTTTTATCCGGCGCTGGCGGCTGCTCGCCTGGTGGAGCTGGTGAGCCTTGCCCGTTCGGCCTCAACCGAGCCCCTGGTTACGCCCTATACACTCGGGCTATTCTCCTTTCGCCAGAGCCTCGATATCTCCAAGGCCCGCCGGATGCTGGGCTGGCAACCCCGGATCTCATTCGAAGAGGGGCTTGCCATCACGATTGCCCAGGGGCGCGGGCCATGAAACCGGTATTTGCCAACAGCGCCTTTGTCAGCGCGCCGGAACGCTTCTATCTTCGCGGCGGAGGCTGGCGGCCCGTGCCGCTGAGGGTGCGTTACGGTCTTTTCGAGCATCCGACAGCGGGGCTTGTGCTGATCGATACGGGCTATGGGCCGCGGGTGACGCAGGGCAAGCGCAGCCTCGGCTTGCGCCTCTATAACGCGATCCTCGGTCCGGATCTGGTGACGAGCGGGCAGCCCGCAGCGGTTTTGCAAAGGCTCGGATTTACGCCCGATGATGTCTCTATCGTCATCGTCACCCATTTCCATGCCGATCATATCGCGGGTCTCGATGCGTTTGCCAATGCGCGGATCATCGCAAAGCGAGAGATGCTGGGACGCGTCCTGCGGGCGTCCGTTCGGGCCAATCTGCGCCACGGCATATTCACCGAGCTTCTGCCTGCCGGCCTTCTTTCGCGAACGGTCGATGTCGACGGATTTGCCCTGATCGAGGCGCCGCTTGGCCTTGGGAAAGGTCGCGACCTTTTCGGGGACGGCAGCGTGCTTGCCATCGATCTTCCGGGGCATGCCGCCGGCCATTTCGGTCTGTGCTTTAGCGCCATGCCGCGGCCGCTTCTCTATGCGGTCGATGCACAATGGTGCGGGAATGCATTGGCGCAGGAGCGGCGTCCGGGCTTTCCCGCAAGCCTTGTGGCTGACGATCCCTTGGCCCTTGCCGAGAGCGCCCGTCGCGTCCTTGCCTTTCAGCAGGCGGGCGGCGAGGTGCTTTTGTGTCACGACCCTGCGGCCAGCCCGCATGATCTGGGTGAGGGCATCCCGTGAGCTCCCGTCTTCGCATTGCCTCCGCCTTTGCGCAAACGCTCTGGACCTCGCGGGCCGGGCGCTCGCGTGCCGCGTTCAAGCGCTGGCAGTCCTCGGCGCTTCAGCACTGGCTCGACCACAGCCTGCCCGCTGTCGATTTCTACGAGGGTGCAGCACGTCGGCTGGAGATGCTGCCCATCATCGACAAGTCCGTGGTCATGGCAGATTTTGCCGCCTTCAACCGAGGGCGGATCAGCGCCGAGGACGGATGGCGCGCGTTCCAGACCACCGGCCAGATCGGGGAGGTCAGCCTTGGTGCAAGCACCGGCACGAGCGGCAATCGCGCGCTTTATGCGGTTGATGCTTGCGACAAGGACCGCTGGCTGGGCACCATTCTGGCAAAAGCCGTGCCGCGGTTCCTTCTTGATCCCGAAAGGGTTGCCGTCATCCTGCCGCAGAACTCCGCGCTTTATGACGGTGCCAATCGCTCCCGCTTGCTGCGACTGATGTTTTTCGATCTCAACCGGGGTATCGAAGCCTGGCTGGACGATCTGGAGCGGTTTGCACCCACCACCATCGTCGCGCCGCCTCGGGTTTTGCGCCATCTTGCCGAGCATGCCGAACGGCTGCAGCCCAGACGCATCTTTGCCGGTGGCGAAACGCTGGATCCCTTCGACCGCACGATCATCGAGACCCGCTTTGGCACGAGGCTGGGGCAGATCTACATGGCGACGGAAGGGCTTTTCGCTGTCTCCTGCTCGCATGGGGCCCTGCATCTTGCAGAAGACGCCAATTTCTTCGAATTCGAGGCCGTGGAGGGCGGGCTGGTTTCTCCCCGCGTCACCTGCTTCCGGCGCCGCTTCCAGATCATGGCGCGGTACCGCATGAACGACCTTCTGCGCCTGTCCGACAGCCCCTGCGCCTGTGGATCGCCGCTCCAGGTAGTCGACGAGGTCGTCGGTCGGCTGGATGACGCCTTTGTTTTTGACCGTGGGGATGGCGTGCGACTTCTGGTGACGCCTGATGTGATGCGCAATGCAGTGCTGGGGGCCGATCGCTCGATCACTGATTTTCGCATCCTGCGGGAGGGGGCTCAGCAGATAGCGCTTGTTCTGGAGCCGAAACTTGCCGCTCACGGTGCAAAGGCGGCCCGGGATGCACTCGCCGATGCGTTTTCGCAGCGCGGGCTGTCCCCGACGATTATCCTTCGACAGCAGGCGATGGAATTTGCGCCTCACCGGAAGCTTCGACGGGTGGAAAATCGGCTTCCGCCTGAGGATGGGCGCTGATGACACTTTCTGCAGCGGGTGGCGCGGTGTCCAATGAGCCGGAGGCGGTTCGTCGTTTCGTGGCGCTTTTCAACGCCTATCCCGTCCCGGACCTCATTGGTAATCTCACGACAAAGCTTGATGCAATCGACATTGAGGGGCGTCATTTTCCGATTACCCTCAACGATCAACGCGATGCTCCAACCTGCTATATCTGTTGCCCAAGCAGCGCTTATGTCGACTACGCCCTCGACGAGACACGCAATTTTGCCAGTTCTCCCCTCTTGCGTTGGGCTGCATCTGGCCTGATCCGAGCCTGCGGCCCGCTTTTGAGGGCCAGTGGGCTCGATCAGCAGGTGCAGGTCAACAACTGGCTGCTGTCCACCAATCCGGTGCCTGCCATCAGCGCATCGGGGGCCTCCGGGCTGGTGGCAGAGTTGCGCGCGCGATATCCCGATCGGGCGATTGTCATCCGCTCACTGAACGAAATGGCTGACGGGTCTTCGATCCGTCATCTGAGGGCGGCGGGATTTCGCATGATCGCGGCGCGGCGGATCTATCTGTTTTCCGGCAATGACGGACGCAAGACGCAGAACCAAGGGTATGACCGCAAGCTCATCAGTCGGACAGCCTACCGGTTTGCCGCCGGAGAAAGCTTTACCGAAGCGGATTACGAGCGTGCAGCCGAGCTTTACGCGATGCTGTATCTGGAAAAATATACCCCGCTCAATCCGCAATATACCGCGCTCTACATCAGGGAGATGCACAGGCGCGGCCTGTTTGACCTCGTGGGCTTCAGGGACGGCGAGGGCAGGCTTGCGGCGGTGTCCGGCTTTTTCGCCAATGGTCGCACGCTGACGCAGCCGATCGTCGGCTATGATACGAGCCTGCCGCTGAAGGATGGACTTTATCGGCTGGTTATGGCGACGGGCCAGATCATCGCGGCCGAACGTGGGCTGTTTTTCAACATGAGTGCCGGGGCGGGCCGTTTCAAAAGCCTGCGCGGAGCAGTACCCGTCATCGAATACAATGCCGTCTATGTCGCGCATCTTCCGGCACGCCAGCGCTTGGCAGTGCGGGTCATGGAGGCATTGCTGCGGCGTATCGGTATTCCGCTTCTGGAGGGTTTTGACCTGTGAGCATGTCTCCCGACACCTGGCAGGCGGTTGCCATTGCCTCTGAGATTGGCAAGCGGCCACGGCGCATATTGCTGGCAGGCGTGCCTGTGGTGCTGTTTCGCAGCGGCGAGGCGATTGCCGCTTTGCACGATCGGTGCCCGCACCGGCATGTGGAACTGTCGAAGGGCAAAGTGGAAAACGGCGAGATCGAATGCCCCTATCACGGATGGCGGTTCAATGCTGCCGGGGCCTGTACCGTCATTCCCGGTCTGACGGGCACAGTGCCCGGCTATCGCGTGCCACGATTGGCGACATTCGTGAAGGAGGGCGTGGTCTTCGTGGCAAGCGGTGCGCCCAAGGACGAGCCCTATCTGCATTGTGCCGAGGGGCAGAAGATCATCGTCAAGCTTGTGAGCAGCAGCACGCGTTCGACGCTGGTCGATGCCGCCGAGAACATTCTTGATGCAACACACACCCACTTCACCCATAAGGGCCTTCTGCGCGGGTTGAGCAGCGAGCGGCAGCGCGTGCGTGTCGATGTGACCGGCGGGCCCGGCTGGGTCGAGGCGTGTTATACCGGCGAAGAACGGCAAAACGGTCTGATCAGCCGATTGCTGGAGGGCGAGCGGGTGAGGACGATCGGGCGTTTTCGCTATCCCGGTATTGCTGAACTCGAATACTGGGGGCCGAAGGGCCTGGTGCTGGCGACGACATTCCATCTCAGACAGGCTGCGGACGACCAGGTGGATGGGATCGGTTGCCTGATCGGGCCACGGGGCGGCGTGCTCGATCAGCTGAAATCTCTGGCTTTCCGACCCATGTTCCGCATTGCCCTGGAACAGGACCGCCGGGTGCTGGCATCGGCAAGCCGGAATGCCGCTTACTGGCCGCAAGCATCGCCGATCATCGGGCCGCTTGATTTCCTGCGTCGAAGCATTGAGGCAATCATGGCCGGTGCCGTGCCGCCCGCTGCCAATCAGCCGGAGAGTTTCTCCATCGAACTCTGATCGGGCCCGTCCCATTCGATATCGCGGGTGGAGGCGCGTTGAAGGGAAATGCGGTGACGGAGGGCGAGGGCCGCGATTTCGCCGAGCGCACGCCATTGCGCGCGCTTCGGCGCTGGGTCCTGCGGCCAGTCGAGAAGCTCCTCTGCGCTTTGGAGGTCATCCAGAAAGCCGCGGATATCACCGCGGCGCAGAGCTGTCGGCAGTCCGTAGATCCATAGGGCAAGACGCACAGTCTGCGGGTGGGATACATCCGGCTTCAGGCTGCCTTCGCCGCTCCAGATCGCCTGTGCGAAAGGTTCCGGATCGCGGAAGAAATGCAGCCCGCTTGTGGCGCGGGGATTGCATTCAAGCGGGAGCACGGTGCCGTCGGGCCTGCGCATCAGGTCGAAGGAAAGCTGTCCCGTCCAGCCGGTGCCGGCGGCAAAATCCGACACGAAAGCCGTGGCTGCCTCGTTGTCGACAGCCTCGAAATAAATGCCTGCGCCCTTGCCGGCACGATAGATGGAGCGGTAGAGCGACAGCGCCTGCAGACGGCCATTCTGCGCGATGGCGTAAGCGCTGATTTCCTGTCCCGCGATGAATTCCTGGGCGACCCAAGGTGCCTGCGGCGTCGGTGCAAGATCGTCTAAGTCTTCAGGCTTCGGCTGAAGCAGCACCCGGCTTGCAAAGCGCGACCAGGCTGGTTTGAAAACCATCTGGGACGCCATCGAGCGGATCGAGGCAAGGTCGGCTCCGTTCTGCAGGAGCACGGTATACGGCGCTGCCAGGTTGAGACTTTTGCAGAGTTCGATAAAAGCAAACTTGTTGTGCGCCCGGGCAAGGACATCAGTGTCTGGCGCAAACAGCCGTGCCGTCATCCTCCGTTCGCGCCAGGCTGCAGCGAGATAAAAGATCTCCTCGCAAGTGGGCACGACCAAGGAAACATTTTCCCGTTTGACGAGGCTTTCAACGACATCGCCATAGTGCTTCGATTGAAACCGCGGCGGTGGCAGACGAAAATAGCCATCGCAGGTGCGGCTCGCCGCTGAAATCGGTTTGGCTGGCGTATCGGCAAGCAGCACGCGCCACCCTGCGCCGTGGAAGAGCCGGGCCAGATGCAAGGCGACGGGCGCCCGTGCGCCGGTGATCAATACCGAATTTCGTGGAACGGAAGCTCGCATCGTTTCCAAAATCCTGAACCGCTCTTTTCAGACGATGACCGAGTCCAGATCGGTCAGACATCTCATGTCTGCCTATCCGTTCAAATACAACAACGCGCTACTGGCAATTTCAGGCGTGTCTACAGATGGTGATAAAAAGACAGACGGAAATCGGGATCGACCACAATTTGAGCTCCGTCCGATGATCGGTCCCACAGTTCTGCTTAGTTTCCTATTTCAGAAATAGGTCGATGTCTCGGGTCAGGCACCGCGAACGCGCAAACGGTGCCAAAGTCTTGGAGGTCGTAGGCGACACGTTTCGAAAACTGGCAATCCATTGCCCGAAATTCTTGACCGGCAAGGTCGGGGCGAGGGGCTGATCTTTCTGGACATTGATCTTCAAGGTGTCATGGCGATCTGTTGCTCGTATCGGTCGCAGTATTGGTGGGGACCATTGGGAAAATTCATCTTGGGGAGCAAGGTTTGCTAAGTCTCTGTTTACGGGACCTGCTTGGCATGAATATATCGGAGCCGCTTGAAATCGCCCGCTTCCCGATTTGGGAAAGCTCTCGAAAGGACAACCATGAAGAAGCTCCTGATAGCCTCTGTTTTCGCGCTCGCTGTTCCGTTCTACGCCTCGGCTGCCGAACTGATCTTCCCCAGCGATGCTCCCGTCGCGTCAATCACCATTCCCGACAGCTGGGGGCCACAGGAAACCGAAACCGGCGTCGACGCCACGTCAGAAGACGGCGCTATCTACTTCTCGATCGATGTCGCTGACGCAGCGTCAGCTGACAAGACGACCGAGATTGCCATCGACTTCCTGACCAAGAACGGCGTCAAGATCGACGCCGCGTCTCTGAAGGAGTCACCCGAGACCGATATCAACGGCTTCAAGATTTCCTCCCTTGATTACCAGGGCACGGACGAGAGCGGTCCGGTTGAGGTATCGATCGGCTTTGCTGCCGCAGGTGAAAAGGTCCTGATTTTCACGTATTGGGGCTCGAAGGAGACCCAGGCAGCCCACCAGAAGGAGCTTGGCGATATTCTGGCCTCGCTCAAGCCGGCCAGCTGAGACTGAGAACCGGGCGTCGAAGCGACCTGTGGCTTTACTGCAAACCCGCCGATTGCTCGGCGGGTTTTTTTGTGCGCCGGTGTATCGAGCCAGTCGGTGACCTGGGGCCGGGTTATCTCAACCTGTGTCCCGCTTCTCTTGAGCAGCCGCCACAAGAGGCAGTCAGGCGTATGTGCGTTCCAGCGCCTGACAGGCTAGCAATAGGTGCACTTATTTGCGGGACGCCGCTTATTCGTCGGCGTCGAAGCTGTCGTCCGAGGCGCTCAGACACATGTCAGCACCCTTTTCGAGATCGTCCTGACTGAGCCCGTCAAAGAAGGCGACGCTGCTGCCAATCATCTGGTTGGCAGCGTCCGCCCCGCCATTCAGCTCTATGGACAGCTCCCGATAGGTGTCAGCGGCGGCCTTGTAGTCGTCTTCATCGGAAGCGTCGATGGCACCCTTTTCGAGCGCAAGGCCGATGATTACAACGCAAACCGACGGTGAGGCATGATCGGGCAACGTGTCCTCGTCTGCCCGCGTTGGGGTGGAAAGCACTGAAGCAAGCAGGAGGGCGTAAAACGGAAGTTTAAGCACGTGGGACATCCTAGCGGGTACCGAGACATATTTTCTCGGCGATACGTGCCATGTCTTCTGTTTATAAGCCGTGAAACAAGGAGTGCTGATCCGCATTCAGCAATGCTTTGGTGATCACACGGTAAGCGACGCTGCGCTTTTTTTCACTTTCGCTTCTGTTTCAAGACGCTCGGCTCGCGCTGGCTGCGCAAGCTGCGATGCCAGAGACTGCAAGGGATGGGAAACGCCGTTCTCGTTAATGTGCAACCGTCTCGTCGGTGCTCAAGACATGGTCGTTTCGGACATTTCGCAGAAGATAGAGCCCGTAGAGAAAGTTGGGCAGGACAAGCAGGACGGGCAGCAAAAACGCCCAGCCGGCGCCATCGCCTGAGGCACCTTCCGAGCTCATCTGGCTGGCTGAGATCGAGAAAGTGCCGAAATCCCAAAGCGCGTGATAGATAATCGGCGGCCAGATCGAGCCGGTGCGCACGAGGATGGCCATGAAGGCAAAACCGCTCAGGGTCGCGGTGAAGGCCTGCAGCAAGGCGTTCAGGAATTCGCCTGTCGTCAGGGCGTTGAGAATATGAACGGAGCCGAACAGAACCGACGTCCAGATCATTGCGGGCCAGAGCTTCACGCGGGTGCGCAGGGCCTGGAACAGGATGCCACGAAACATGGTTTCCTCCGACAGGCCGACGAAGGCGGTGCTGATGAGGATCAGAAGCATCAGGTTCAATGGTGGCAAGCCCAGCACTCCCGCGATGCCAAGAAAACCGATGATGTAAAGCGCGGGCAGCCACATGATGCGAAGCGAACTCATGGGTTTCGGTGCCACGAATTTCAGATCACGCCACCCCGTCAGGGCGATGACCGCGACGAGGAACAGGAAGGCCGCGACGACATTCCAGAGCGGTCCCTTCGAAAGGCCTTCGGTCAATGACTGTTGCTGCCCGCCGCTCAGCCCGATGCCGCCGAGAATGGTGATTGCAGCCCAGAGGATGTAGACCGCGAGGCTCAAAGGAAGCCGGGCGCTGCCATGGACATTCTTCATCGTGTCGTCCCCCATCTCTCTCGGTTGGTCGCTTTGAGCTTCACATCAACCATAAGCACTCTGCTAGCGGCCTTTCCACATCGGCGGCAGAATGTGTCCGCGCTTAACTGCCATCCTTAACACCAGAAGGCCGGTCGCGGTGCAGATGATGAGAGCGACAAGGCTCGCCTCCATCCCGAAACTGCCGCCGGTCAGCAGATCCGGACCCTGGATCGTGGCGAGGAACAAGCCCGGCTGTTCGAAGGCCCCGGATACCGAGCCGGAAAAGATGCCGCTTTGTACGAAGTTCCACGAGAGGTGGGAGCCGATGCTGAGCCAGAGCCGCCGCGTCAGCAGGAAGAGCGCTGCCAGCAACAGCCCTGCCTCGACGGTAATGGCAAGAGCGCCGAGCAGCGTGCCATCCGGGTTGCCCAGATGCCGCAGCCCGAAGATGAGCGCGGACACGCCGAGCGCGATCCAGCTCCCCGCAAGTTCCTCGACATTCCGGAAAATCACGCCACGGTGCAGGAGTTCCTCGAAGACGCTTGAGCTGACCGCCATGGCGATCGACGGCAGAACGAACACGATCGGATTGACCCCTTCGATGCGATAGACGCCGAGCACCATGAGGATCAGCACGCAAAACGTATAAAGACCGGCGCCGGCAAGCAGACCGAACCCCAGTTCTCGACCCATGGCGGAGAGGGCCAATTCGCTGACAGGCCGCTGCTCGATGAAGCGGACTGAGGCGGCATAGACGAGCAGCGCGAAGGCCGCCATCAGCGTGGCCATGGCAATCGCGATCCATGGGCGGTCGGAGAACTGCACCGACCACAACCCGTTGCTGATCCCCATCAACACGAACAAGAGCGGCCCGAGCAGGAACAGCCGGGTGAGGGGATACTGCAGAACACGAAGGGCCAAGGGTTTTTGCGCGGTTGTTTCGTTGATCATGTCTCCCTCTCATCCCCGCGTGTCGATCCTACCCTCCTATTTTGCTGCCTTGGCCCAGTCGGGGATGTGCCACTCGATGCTGATGCTCTCTGCGCAATCGTTCGACAGCTTGCGGCTGGGCTGATTGATGAAGGCCACGCCCATGTCAGCCACGCAAGGCTGGTAGAGCAGGGCGCCATGACCGGCTTCGGGAATCATGAAGACCTGGGCATTGCTCAGCTGTTCGGTCGCCACTTTGGCCCAGCTTGCCGGCGTCTGGCTGTCATAGAGGCTGCCGATCGAGAGCGTCGGTATGTCGCTCTTCACGGGGACCTGCCAGTTATCGCGCTGAACCTTCTTGAAGGGAATGCAGGATCCGAAGACGAAGCGCGCCGCATCGTCGGCGTCGTCGCCGATATAGGGGTATTTCTGGGCGGCCGTGAATGCCTGGTAACCCTCGAAACTGTTGAAGGGCAGGTCTTCCTGGCAGGCATAGTTGAAGAGATAGAGATCGCCGAAGAACCCTTCCTCCGATTTTGCGACGTCACGCTGGATGATGGCGAAAGATCCCGCGAGTTCCGCTTCGTTCATGCCGTCAATCAAGGCCATCAGCCGGGTCGTCGCTTCGCCCGTCGTATGGGTTTTGACGAAGGTCCCGAGGCTTTCCTTCGAAGGGTCCGTATTCTGCAGGGCTGTATAGTCGGACACCATCTTGGCGGCCTTCGTGGCATCCGCTCCTCTTGCGGCAATCAGCGCCTTTTCCAGTTCAGTGTCGAACAGGATGGCGACGGGGCCGTAATTCCGCTCCGTATCGATCTCGTCGCGCAACTGTTCCATGATGCTCTGGTTCGAGCGGTCGAGCCTCGCCGAAATCACGGCGTTGTCGGCCAAGGTGCCGATCAGGGCGCGCTGGGATTTGGGCAGCGGCGCGGACGCCTTGGCGACATCGTCGTCGCCCGGCATCGGCATGACGAAGTCGCGACCGACCAGCAGGTCGACGGTTGGCATCTCCTTGCCACGATGAAGTTCGTAGATGAAGGCCGGAAGGTAAGGCGTCATCGACAGGTTGCCGTATTTCGCGTTCCGCTCCTCGAAGGGGCGGAAGATCGTCTTCGGCTCAACCGGCTTGCCCTGGTGGATGACCTTGCCGGCCTTCGCCGCATGCAGCGTCTCGATGATCACCTTGTCGAGGTCCGGGAAGGTGGCATTGCAGGTCTCATCCGCCTTGCACTGCTCGACCACGTGTTCGATCGGTTCGCTGACCTTCTGGGCGAAGGTGTCGTAGAGCTTTACCCAGGACGGGGCCACGCCGTCGATGATCACCGCACGGATGCCCTCAGGCGCGACCCGCATGGTCTCCAAGGCCAGCTTCGTCCCATAGGACACACCGTACATGTTGTAACTCGTGTAGCCGAGGGCCTTGATGATCGTCGAGACGTCCTTGGCATTTTCGGTGGTGTTGTATTTGGAGATATCGATCCCGGCCGCTTCGATTTCCCGCAGGCAATCGGCAATGGTGTTGCTGTTTTCGTTGGAGCCGTCGATGGCGGTGGTCGTGTATTCCTTCTTGGCGATCTTCGCTGCATTGGAAGCGAGAGCATTGAAGCACTTCACCGAGCGGCCGGAGAGACCGGCCGAACGCTGGTCCCAGAAGACGACGTCGCGCGTCTTGCGCCAGGGTTCGAATGCGTTGGCGAGCAGCGGGATCTGCACCATGGCGCTGGCACCGGGACCACCCTGCAGGTAAACGAGCGGGTCGCTTTCCGGATAGATCGAATGCGATTTCAGGATCGCAAAATCGAGGCTGATCTTCTTTCCATCGGATTTCGCATGATCCTCCGGAACCTCAACCTTGCCGCAGAAGACCGTCTTGCCTTCTATCTCATCCACCGGGAGCGGTCGGGGGCAGACGATCTGGGTGATCGGCGCGCTTCCTGGCGTACCCGCTTTCAA
>JAIXSF010000160.1 GCA_027484835.1 Rhizobiaceae bacterium
CGAGGCTTCGGCATAACCGTTGTAGATGACCCAGCGCTTCGGCTGACCCCAGCTCGTCATCGGGCCTTCGTAATAGACATTGCCGAACTCGTCTTCGCCGACGCGCTTGCCGTGCCGCCAGGTGAAGAAACGGGTGCCCATGGTCTGGCCGTTCCACCAGGTGAAGATCTGCAAGAGGAGCTGCTTCATCATGTATCCTTGGCTCTAGCCGCAGGCCGCGCGACGGCCCTGTCGATCACGTTCGCTTATGCCGCCTCGCCCTCGGCTTGTCCAGTGTTTCCCCGTCGCAGGTCGCTCATTTCAGCTTCATCTTGAAGCCGATATGGGAGGGCGTGAAGCCCAGCCGCTCGTAGAAGCGGTGGGCATCCTTGCGCGCGGCATTGGAGGTCAGCTGCACGAGGCGCATGCCACTGATGCGCGCCTTTTCCACCGCAAAACCGATCATCTGCGCCCCGATGCCCCTGCCCCGCATGTCGGCCCTGGTCTGCACGGCCTCGATGATCAGGGACGATGCACCGCGGGCCGTCATCGTCGTCGTCACCATGGTCTGGAAGGTACCGACGACCGCCCCATCCACTGTCGCGACGTAGAGGGTTTCATTGGGTGAGGCTGCGATTCGCTGGAAAGCCGCCAAGTAGTCCGGCAGCGCAGCTGGATCCGTCGTGTCGCCGTGGCCACCCACGGGGTCATCGGCAAAGAGCGCGACGAGCGCATTCAGATCATTCTCGGTTGCTTCCCGTATCTCCACTGTTTGCACTTGCATGCCGGCCCCGCTCTTGCACTAGACTGTCTCCGCATATCCATTCCGGGGGACTTCTTGATGACAGGCATTCGCCGACTGCTGACAATTCTGTGCGTAACTCTTTCGTCCGTGGCCGTTCAGGCCCAGGAGGGCGGTCGCAAAGCGATCGCCTATGTTCAGGCACCGGAGATGAGTTCCGGGCTTTGCGTCGAGAAGGATACGGCAAGCGCCATCGACTGCGCGATAAAGCAGTGCATCGAAGGCGGCGGCACGGCGGAGGTTTGCGAGGTGAATGCCACCTGTTCACCGGGCAACTGGAGCGTCGACATCTTCATGATGGCCGATGGCGGGCCGCACTGGCACCAGTTCTCCTGTGGCTGGCAGAGCCGCGAACTGGCCCTGAAGGCCGCAGAGCTTGCCTGCAGCAATGCCAAAGAGGATGGCCTCATCGAATGCACACCCGTTCAGCTGATCGACGAGGACGGCAAGATCACCGAGCCACCGTTCAACTGAACCAGGGCCCGAGCATAAAAAAGCCGCTCACTTGAGCGGCTTTTCCATGATCACGGCCTCGATCCCGCTATCGGGACCGCCACAATTCTTTGTCCGGTCGACCTCGACGAAGTCATGCGCCTCATAAAAGGCGATGGCACCCGCATTCTGCGGCTCGACTTCAAGCCTGAGGATCTCGGCATCCGGGAAGCAGGTCTCGATCTCGGCGAAGAGATCGCGGCCGATGCCCTGACGTTGGTGGTCCGGGTGCACATAGAGCTGGTGCAGGATGGCGGTCTTTGTGAGCTTTTCGGACATGGCCGCAAAGGCCATGCCGCCGATCCGCTTGCCATCATCGGCGACGAGATATTCGCCGCCTTTGACGTGAATGCGCCGCTTGATCTCGGCAGGCGAATGCCAGGCCGCGATCAGCTCGGCGACCTTGGCCGGTCCGTAGAACCGGTCGTAGGTCGCGTGGAAACTCTGCGTCAGCAAAGCGCGGAGCGGTTCGACATCCCGGTCGTTGGCCGTGCGGACGAAGAACAAGTCGCTCACTCCTCCGGCAGGCCGAGCTTGGCCTTGACCAGCGCCTGGACGGCCTGCGGGTTGGCCTTGCCACCGGTTGCCTTCATCACCTGGCCGACGAACCAGCCGGCGAGCGTCGGCTTGGCCAGCACCTTGGCGACCTGATCCGGGTTGGCGGCAATAATCTCGTCGACGGCCTTTTCGATCGCGCCGGTGTCGGTCACCTGCTTCATACCGCGCGCTTCGACGATTTCAGCCGGGTCGCCGCCCTCGTTCCAGACGATTTCGAAGAGATCCTTGGCGATCTTGCCGGAGATGGTCTCGGCCTTGATCAGGTCGATGATGCCGCCGAGCTGGGCGGGCGAAACCGGAGTCTCTTCAATGCCTTTGCCGGCTTTGTTCAACGCGCCCAGCAAGTCGTTGATGACCCAGTTGGCGGCCGTCTTGCCGTCACGGCCTGCGGCCACGGCTTCGAAATAGTCGGCAATTGCCTTTTCCGAAACGAGCACCGAGGCGTCGTAGACGGACAGGCCGAGTTCGGCGACGAAGCGGGCCTTCTTGTCGTCGGGCAGTTCGGGCAGCGACTTCTTCAGCCCTTCGACGAAGGCATCGTCGAATTCGAGCGGCAGCAGGTCCGGATCGGGGAAGTAGCGATAGTCGTGCGCATCTTCCTTCGAACGCATGGAGCGCGTCTCGCCCTTGCCCGGATCGAAAAGACGGGTTTCCTGATCGATCGAACCACCATCCTCGAGGATAGCAATCTGGCGACGGGCTTCGTATTCGATGGCCTGGCCAATGAAGCGGATCGAGTTGACGTTCTTGATTTCGCAGCGCGTGCCGAATTCTCCGCCCGGCTTGCGCACGGAGACGTTGACGTCGGCGCGCATCGAGCCTTCGTCCATGTTGCCGTCGCAGGTGCCGAGATAGCGCAGGATGGTGCGCAGCTTGGTCATGTAGGCCTTGGCTTCGTCCGAGGACCGCATGTCGGGCTTCGACACGATTTCCATGAGCGCCACGCCCGACCGGTTCAGGTCGACATAGGA
>JAIXSF010000303.1 GCA_027484835.1 Rhizobiaceae bacterium
GAAATCCTCGAAGACCTGATCGTGGCTGCCCACAAGGACGCCAAGGATAAGGGCGAAGCCCAGGCGCAGGAAAAGATGGCAGCACTGACCGCCGGCATTCCCCTGCCGCCGGGCATGAAGTTCCCGTTCTGATCAGGACGGTTGGTCGGGTCTGTCAGGGATAGACCCGATCGCCCCACGGATTTTCCCCTTCGCGCAGAAACGCGAGGCTCTGGCGCCAGAAGCCATCCTGATGGCGGGCGTGGAAGAGATCGAAATGGCCGACCCGGTCAAAGCCGAGGTCCTGTGGTTTCAGCAGCACCTTGGTGACCGGCGAGCGACGGTAGTAGCGCATGGCGCGGCTGATCGCTTTCGGGGTCGCGAATTCATCATCCGACATGGTGACGCTGAGGATCGGGCAGGTTGCGCTTGCAAAACGATCGCACATGACTTCGCCAGCCTCCTGCGACAGGCCCTGCTCGGCCTTGCTTTGCTGCAACCCCCAGCCATAGGCGACACCCTTTGGCAGATCCTCGAGCCAGCCGAGACGTTTGCCTGGAAAGTGCCCGAGCGCAAAGGTCATTGCGGGCATGGCGACGTGCCATTTGAGGAAAAGCGGCAGGCGCCGGGCCGGCAGATAGTCCCCCCAGTATCCGTACTGGCCGCCGACCGAGAGCATGGCTGAGACGCGACCGACCGCGGGCGAATAGCCGGGCAGAAAGCCACCGATGCTGTGGCCGACGACAAGAACTCGTCCGGTGTCATCCTCCTGCAAGGCATGGCGCAAGACCGTGTCGAAATCCTTTTCGCCCCATTGCCGCCAGGTGAAGGTCGAGCCTTTGAGGCTTTCCGGTCGAGAGAGCCCTATTCCTCGATAATCATAGGTGAGGACTGACAATCCGTTTGCCGCGAGATAGGCCGCGTAGCGATGGTAATAGCGGGCGTGGACACCGGTTGCCGGGTTGACGATGACCGTTGCGACAGGGGCTTCTTCGGCCGACCGCCACCAATGACCGGTCAGCCGCACGCCATCGGCTGCGGTCAGCTCTGTTCTCCTCGGGTCCATCACTCCTCCAAGCGGGCGGCATGATGGCGAGAAGCGCGGGTCGGGTAAAGCCGGAGGGGCTTAAGACCTTTGGCGTAGGATCACATCTCGCCAGCCCGGATCGCGTCGTGGACCTTGTAGTTCACGGGTGCGGCGAGATAGCGGGCACGATCGGCCTCGCTCAGCTTCCGGCCGAAGGTCGCCATCATTTCGCGCATGGTGACGCGGTCGCCGACCCAGGGCGTGAACTCGACGGACTGGCCGGCCTCGACCATGCCGCCCTGAAGCACCCGCGCATAGGCGCCCGGGCGGGCGGCGCGCGTGTAGCGCTTGACGATGGTCGGATCGCCCATCTTGGCGGCGAAGGTGGCGCAGGGCATGCGGGCGGAGGTCACTTCAAGAAGCACTTCGCCAATGGCAAGTCTGTCGCCAGCCGCCAGCATGGCGCTTTCGAGCCCCTCGATCACGAGGTTTTCGCCGAATGTGCCATAGGGCAGTTCACGACCAAGCTCAGTCTGCCACCAGTTCAGATCGATGGAGCCCTCGATATAGACGGCCTGATCAACGCCACCATGATGCTTGCGGTTGAGGATCGCATCGCCGACGAGCCCCTCCGCATCGACCATGATCGGGCCCTGGATGGCGAGCTTGTTGATGCCGGTCTTGTATTTCTTGCCGGGCAGGATCTCGGGTCGACCGAGGCAGACGGCGAGGATTTTCATTTGACGCACCCTTCGGCGATTCCGTTTCCCGTCTATATGGGCTAGAAACGCCGCCATGGCAAAACGAGTCACCGGTCCCGAAATCGAGAAACTCATCCAGCTTCTGGCGAAAGTGCCGGGGCTTGGACCACGCTCGGCACGGCGTGCGGCGCTGCATCTGATCAAGAAGAAGGATCAGCTTCTCGGACCCTTGGGCCACGCGATGGGCGAGGCCTATGACAAGGTGAAGATCTGTTCCTGCTGCGGCAATGTGGACACCGTCGATCCCTGCACCGTCTGTACCGATGTGCAGCGCGACCAATCCGTCATCATCGTTGTCGAGGATGTCTCAGACCTCTGGGCCCTTGAGCGCGCAGCCGCGATGAATGCCGCCTATCACGTGCTGGGTGGCACCTTGTCACCGCTCGACGGGATCGGTCCCGATGATCTCAACATCAAGGGGCTGATCGACCGGGTGGCCAAGGGCGGGATCCGCGAGATCATCATCGCGGTCAATGCGACCGTCGAGGGCCAGACCACAGCACACTATATAACCGACCATCTGACGGGGCTCGACGTAAAGATCACGCGGCTCGCCCATGGCGTTCCCGTCGGTGGCGAGCTCGACTATCTCGATGAGGGCACGTTGTCGGCAGCGATCAGAGCCCGCACCGCGATCTGACAGACATTCCGGGAGGAGACATCGATGGCACCACCCCGCAAGCAGCTCCGCTGGCTGATGACCACCGTATCACTGTTGCTGGCCGGGAGTTTCGCCGTGCCGGCCGCAGCCGCTTCCCGCAGCGCCACCGAAGCGCAGTTCCGACAGTGGATCGAAAGCGATCTGTGGCGTGCAGCGCAGGACGGGGGGATCAGCAAGGAGATCTTCGATCGCACGCTTCGAGGGGTACAGCTGAACTGGGATCTCCCCGATCTCGTGCCGCCGGGCACCGAGCCGCCAAAGGAGCGGACGCAGAGCCAGGCGGAGTTCAGCTCGCCGGCCTCCTATTTCAACGAGAAGCGCCTGCAGGGACTGGCCGCGACCGGCCGAAGCCTTGCAACCCAGCATGCGTTGACGCTGCGCAAGGTGGAAGCGACCTATGGCGTTCCCGGCTCGATCATCGTGGCGATCTGGGGACGCGAGTCCGGCTATGGGCGGGCAAAGCTCCCCCATTCGGCCATCGACGTGCTGGCGACCAAGGCCTTCATGTCTACGCGCAAGTCGATGTTCCAGCAGGAGCTGATCTCGGCGCTGCATATCGTCGAAAGCGGGGATGTCAGTGCCGACAGGCTGATGGGCTCCTGGGCCGGTGCGCTCGGGCAACCGCAATTCATGCCGGGCAGCTACCTGAAATATGCCGTCGACTTCGACGGCGACGGCAAGCGCGACATCTGGAACTCGGTGCCGGACACGCTTGCATCCATCGCCAACTATCTGGTGAAGAGCGGCTGGCAGAGAGGCCGCGACTGGGGCTACGAGATCAGCATCCCCGACGGCGTTTCTTGTGCGCAGGAAGGGCCCGACAGAGCCAAGGCGGTCTCGGCCTGGGCGAGCGACGGACTGACCCGGATCTCCGGCCGCGCGTTTCCGTCATCTGAGGCGTCGCAGCCTGCGATGATGCTGGTGCCGGCGGGGATCTTTGGTCCGGAATTCCTCGTCACGCCGAATTTCTACGTGCTCAAGGAGTACAACAACTCCGACCTCTACGCCCTGTTCATCGGCAATCTGGCTGACCGGATCGCGAGCGGCGGTGGTGCATTCAAGGCAGCCTGGGGCGATGTCGGCAAGATGCTGCGCTCGGATGTGCTTGCCATGCAACAGGCGCTCGTTGCTCAAGGCTACGATGTCGGCAAGGTCGATGGTCTGCCCGGCTTCAAGACGCGGCGGTCGCTCGGCGAATGGCAGGCGAAGAACGGGATGAAAGCCACCTGCTATCCGAGTGCCGACCTCAAGGCCAAGCTGCGCTGATACACGCCTTCAGTGGTGATCGATGTGCGATTGGTGGAAGACGTCGTCGGCTGGCGGGATTGCCTGACGTTCGATCATCCGGTGAACCTTGGGCGGCCGCTCGCCACGATGCAGTTCGAGCAGTCGATCGGTGATCTCGGCATCGGCCTTGGTGCGGCGCTGGTTGTGGCGGACGTAATCCACCCAGGTCGGGACGTGATAGGTCTCCGTCCAGACTTCAGGCGCTTCCAAGTCGCGCATCAGCGCCCAGTTTCGCGCGCCGTCGCGCAGGCGGATGCGGCGGCGCTCGACCATGACGCGTAAGAATTCCGGAACGTCCTCATCCCTGATCTCGAAATCGACATGGATGACGATCGGGCCACTGCGCGGGCGGATGTCGAGCTTTAGGGCAGGCTCGTTGAAGCGGTTGAGCGGATCGAGGTCCAGCGTGGCGAAGGCCGGCATCGGCAAAAAGAAGCCGATGAACACCCCGACCATCATCAGAAGGCTCGAGGCTACCAGCGCGTGACCGGAGCCATAGCTTTCAGCCACACTGCCCCAGAGCCAGCTGCCGGTCGCCATGCCGCCGAAGGTGGCCGTCTGGTAAAGCGAGAGAGCCCGGCCGACGACCCAGCGCGGGGTGGAGAGCTGGACGACGGTGTTGAACAGCGAAAGTGCAAGGACCCAGCAGGCGCCGGCGATCATCAAGGCGAGCGCCGTGATCCAGACCGAATTGCTGATGCCCGTGACACCGGCTGCCACCGCGAATCCGGCAAAGGCGGCACGGACGATGTCCTCGCTCGACAGGAGTTCACGAGCACGCTGGTTGGCCAGGGCGCCGACGATGGCGCCGAGCCCGAAGGCACCGAGCAAAGCACCGAAGGTGAGCGGGCCGCCCAGAAGCTGGTCGCGGGCGACGATCGGCAAGAGCGAGAGGATCGCGGTTGCGGTGAGGCCGAAGACGAAGCCGCGGAAAAGCACCTTGCCGAGATTGGGCGACATCGCAACATAGCGCAGGCCAGCGGCGATCGCCGAGCCGAGTTGCTCGCGGGGTAGCGGGTTCTTCGGAATGTCGGGACGCCAGCGGAAGAGCGCGTAGATGATCGCAACGTAGGAGAGCGTGTTGGCAGCAAAGGCGGCTGCTGCCCCTGCCGCGGCGACAATGGCGCCACCGATTGCCGGGCCGACGCTGCGGGTGATGTTGAAGCCCATGCTGTTCAGCGACACGGCTGCCGGCAGATCGGCACGCGGTACGATATCGCCCACGGAGGCCTGCCAGGAGGGATTGTTGAGCGCGGTACCGCAACCGATCAGGAAGGTGAAGGCAAGGAGTGCCCACGGCGTGATGAGATCGAAGAGGGCAAAGAGGGTGAGCAGCGCCGAGACCGTGATCATGAAGAGCTGGGCGGCTATCATGACCTTGCGGCGGTCAAAGCTGTCGGCAATCGCGCCGGCGATCAGCGACAGGAGCATGATTGGACCGGTGTTGGAGGCCTGAACCAGCGCCACCATATTTTCGGAGGTCGAGATCGACGCCATCATCCAGGCGGCACCGACGCCCTGGATCAGACCACCGAGGTTGGACGAGATGCTGGCGATCCAGATCCTTCTATAGGCTTCGTTGCGGAGCGGCAGAAGCGGAGAGCGGCGTTCTGATGTGGACATGTCTTGAACTTTTCTGGCCACGGGGATGTCGAGGAAACAACCATGGTGGGTCGGAGCTTGCCTTGCGCAACGCATGAATGGCAAGTTTGTTTTGACCCTTCAGCGAAAAGCTTGCAAAAGCCCGGTCGCTCGCGTATATGAGCTTCAAA
>JAIXSF010000285.1 GCA_027484835.1 Rhizobiaceae bacterium
ATCAACGGCAACCGCACGGTGGTCTTCCCGGCAAGTCCGGGTTCCTACGCCTCCGAGCGCATGGGCTAAGAAATGACAAGGGCGCCGCAATCCGGCGCCCTTTGGCTTTTCCTGCAGGCTGTACGGGATAGACGCGAAACGCCGCTCTGCTAATCTCGCGACATGATTCCCCTGGGAGGAAAAGGATGGCCGACTCGGCTCTGCTCCAGCGCACCGAATTGCCCCGGCCGAATATTTCGCTGGCCGATGCCAAGATCATTTTCAATGACTTCTACGGTTTCAACGGCCCGATCCGCGAGCTGGGCAGCCAGCAGGACAGAAACTTCCTCATCGATACCGGTGTCGAGCGTCTTGTTCTGAAGATATCACGGGCAGAATACCCGCAGTCAGAGCTCGACGCGCAGAACCGTGCCATGGAGCATCTCCGAGGTCTTGATATCGGACTGCGCATTCCCGAACCGATTGCGGCTCTGACCGGCGAATACATCCCGCAGATCGAAGTCGGCGGCGAATATTACTGGATCAGGCTCCTCTCCTATCTCGATGGCCAGCCGCTTACACGGCAGAAATACCTGTCCCATGAAGTCGTTGCGGCATTTGGCGACGTTGTCGCGCGCGTCGCGACAGGGCTGAGGGACTTCAGGCACGAAGGCCTCGAACGGGAACTGCAATGGGATCTCCGCCGGGCAGGCCCCGTCGCTCTGCACCTACTTAAATCGGTGACCGACCAGAAGCAGCGTGACCGCATCGCTAAGGCCATGATCGTGGCGGTGAAGCGCCTTCAACCGCTCGCGGCAAATCTGCGGGTCCAGCCGATCCATCACGATATCACCGATGACAATATCGTCGCCGTAGCGGACGCCTCAGGACGATTGATGCCGGATGGCGTCATCGACTTCGGCGACGTCCTGTATGGCTGGCTGGTAGCGGATCTCGCCGTCACCTGTGCTGCCCTTCTCCATCACGCCGATGGCGATCCCTTCTTCATCCTGCCGGCCCTCAAGGCGTTTCACGAGCGTTATCCCCTCAACGAGGCGGAACTGAAGGCCTTGTGGCCTCTGATCGTCGCCCGTGCCGGCGTGCTGGTCGCCAGCAGTGAGCAGCAGCTCTCGATCGATCCCGACAACGACTACATTCTGGGCAACATCGAGCACGAGCGGACCATCTTCGAGGTCGCCACCTCGGTGCCCTACCCGCTGATGGAAGCGGCGATCCTGCAGGCGACCGGCATGTTGCCCGAAGAAAAGGAAATTGCAGCCTCGCATCTGCTTCTTCCGTCTCTCAAGCCCGAAGACTTCCGCTTGACCGACCTGACGGTGACCAGCCCGGACATGCCGCGCGACACCTGGGCAGACCAGGAAATCGACTGGAAGCTTCTCGCCCGGGCAGCCATGGAAACCGGCGTCGCCTCCACGCGTTACGGTGAATTCCGTTTGTCCTATACGAAGCCGCTATCACCAACCGCACCGGCCACCTGCGCGCTGCATGTCGATGTATGCCTGCCTGGGGCAACACAGGCCTTCGCGCCTTTCGATGCGACGATCGTCCTCGATGGACATCACCTGATCCTGTCTTCTCCAGAAATATCTCTGCATCTTGATGGCATCGACTGCGGCCTCGAAAGCGGCGCGAGCGTCAGTGCGGGCGATGAAATCGGCGTCGTGTCCGGAACGGCCGGCGGGGTGGGCGGCCTGCGCATCCAGCTTTGCCGCGACCCAGATCTCGTGCCGCCACTCTTTGCAAGACCGCAGCAAAGCGCCATCTGGCGGCGGATCTGCCCCTCCCCATCACGTCTTCTGGGCGTCGGGGTCGATGCACCGGCGCCGACGAGCGAAGCCCTCCTCGAGCGGCGCAAGAAAAGCTTCGCGAAGCCGCAAAAAAACTATTACGCAGACCCGCCACAGATCGAGCGCGGCTGGAAGGAACATCTCTTCGACGTCCAGGGTCGCGCTTATCTGGACATGGTCAACAACGTCACCATTCTTGGCCACGGCCATCCGCGCCTTGCTGATGCCGTGGGCAGACAATGGGCGATGCTCAACACCAATTCCCGCTTTCACTATGCGGCCGTGGCTGAATTTTCCGACCGGTTGGCATCGCTCGCACCGGAAGGCCTGGACACGGTCTTCCTGGTCAATTCTGGTTCTGAAGCCGTCGATCTGGCGCTGCGCCTCGCCTGGGCCCATAGCGGCCATCGCAACATTCTGAGCCTCCTCGAAGCCTATCACGGCTGGACGGTCGCCAGCGACGCCGTATCGACCTCGCTTGCTGACAACCCGCGAGCGCTTGAAACGCGTCCAGACTGGGTGCACCCCGTGCTGTCTCCCAACACCTATCGCGGCAAGTACAGAGGCGAGGGATCGACCGAAGGCTATGTGCAGGCTGTCGCGGAAAAGATCAGCGAGATCGAGGAACGTGGCGGACAGCTTGGCGGCTTCATCGCGGAAAGCGTCTATGGCAATGCTGGCGGAATACCGCTGCCAGCGGGATATCTCCGCGAGGTCTATGCTCTGGTGCGTGAACGTGGCGGCCTTTGCATCGCCGACGAGGTACAGGTCGGCTACGGCCGGCTTGGTCACCACTTCTGGGGCTTCGAACAACAGGGCGTCGTCCCCGATATCATCACGACGGCCAAGGGCATGGGCAATGGCCAGCCACTTGGCGCCGTCATCACCCGTCGCGACATCGCCGACAGCCTCGAGAAGGAGGGCTACTTCTTCTCGTCGTCCGGCGGCAGCCCGGTAAGCTGCGTGGTCGGAATGACCGTTCTGGACATCATGCAGGACGAAAGCCTGCAGCAAAATGCGCGGGATGTCGGCGATCACCTGAAGTCGCGGCTCGAAGCGCTGGGCCAGCGCTTTCCGATTGTCGGGGCAGTGCATGGCATGGGGCTCTACCTCGGTCTGGAATTCGTCCGTGATCGGGAAACGCTGGAGCCGGCGACCGAAGAGACGGCGGCCATCTGCGATCGGCTGCTCGATCTGGGTGTGATCATGCAACCGACGGGCGATCATCTTAACGTTTTGAAGATAAAGCCCCCCCTGTGTCTCGCCCGCGAGAGCGCAGATTTCTTCGTCGAAATGCTGGAAAAGGTGCTTTCAGACGGCTGGTGACAACGCGCACAGACACTACCATTGCCCTAATGCGCAGGCTTGAAACGCAATCTTGATGTAAAGAAAGCGCAAAGCCCAAATCTGGGTAGACTAAATGGCGACTTCACAGTCTTTCGGAGAGTGGTCTATCTTCGGACAGCAATGAAGCCGAAGGAATACCCATGCCCACCCTGCCGGAGCAAATTTCAACCCAGCCGCTCATCTGGGCCGTGGCTCTGTTCATCATCAAGCATCTCCTGGCGGACTTCATCCTGCAGACGGGCTGGATGGCCCGAGGCAAGGAACAGAGTGAAGGATGGCTCGCGCCGCTCCTCGCTCACATCACAGTGCACGCGGTGGGCACCTTGGCGATTGCCCTTGCAATCGCACCGCAGCTTGCCTGGCTGGCGGTGGTGGATTTTGTCGTGCACGGCCTCATCGACAAGACAAAGACGCTCATTCAGCGGCGTCACCGCTTCAAGATCGAGCAGGCCGCCTACTGGTGGCTCTTCGGCACGGATCAGACGCTTCATCATCTCACCCATCTGACCTTCGCGGTCCTGATCGCCGCCGCAGCCTCGGGCATCTGACACGAAGTCGGCGAGCGATGCTGGCCCCTCCGTCGCGGATCCCGTGACGCGAGAAGGATCGGGAAGCAAAGCGACGGCCTCCTATGGTCGCGACTGGGTCCGACACGCGGTCAGCTCGAGGACAGTTCTCCGATGATCCAGTCCCGGAAGGCAACAAGCGGCGGATAGGCAGCCCGTTCGCGCGGGAAGGCCAGATAATAGCGTTGCGCACTTTGCATGGTCCGATCAACCGCTGCCACCAGATCGCCACGCGCGAGTTCGTCCTGGATCAGAAAAGTCGGCAGCAGCGCAACGCCCAGGCCACCGACGGCGGCTTGCGAGGCAGTTGCGAACTGATCGAACAGCATGCCGTGCACGCTGTCAAAGGCGACCCCGGTCTCGGTAAACCAGCGCTCCCATGCGTCCGGCCGTGTGTTGAGATGCAGCAGCGAAACGTTGAGCAGGTCGGCGGGCTGACTGATGGCATGGTCATGTTTGAAAGCGGGACTGCAGGCCGGGATTGTCTCCTCCTGCATCAGCAGCCTCAGTTCCGCGCCCGGCCAGACGGCATCACCGAAATGTATGGCCGCATCGATCGAATCCAGCCGGAAGTCGAAGGGCGAGAGGCGCGTGACAAGGTTGATGGTAATTCCCGGATTGGACGCCAGGAACCGTCCGAGCCGGGGAGCGAGCCACCGCGCACCAAAGGTCGGCAGGATTGCCAGGTTCAGCGTACCCCCATGCGGATTGGCACGCAGATTCAGCGATGCGCTGGAAATCCGGCGCAGCGCCTCGCGGATTTCTCGCGCATAGCCGTCTCCCGCAACCGTCAGTCGGATCGTCTGACGCTCGCGCAGGAAGAGATCCACGCCCAGCTGGCTCTCCAATGCCTTGATCTGGCGGCTGACGGCACTCTGGGTCAGGTTGAGTTCACGGGCTGCCGACGTGATGCTGCCTGTTCGGGCGGCAGCCTCGAACGCGGTCAGCAGGGACAACGACGGAAGAAAGCGACGGGCCGCCAGCATTGGTCATGCCTTTTCGGAATGATCTCTTGAGAATTTATCGCTGGAATGGCGTAGAACGCTCTTCTAGAAATCTCAAGACTGTACGGGGCGGAATGATATCGGACGTGATCCATGTCCGGACTTCAGGCCTCGGCATCCTGCATTCTCCCCGGGGCCATGCTATGCTGAACGATACTCGCTCCCACGGACTTTGGGAAAAGACGGCCCCACCTGCGCCACAGACGACGCCTCTCCAGGGCGCTGCAAAGGCAGATGTCGTGATCGTCGGAGGCGGCTACACAGGCCTCTCGGCAGCGCTCCATCTCGCCGAAGTAGGCACCAGCGTCATCCTCCTGGAAGCAAAAGAGATCGGCTTCGGTGGCGCTGGCCGCAATGTCGGCCTGATCAATGCCGGCATGTGGGTCATGCCCGACGACCTGCCGGGCGAGCTCGGCCCGGTCTATGGCGAGCGCCTGCTGGATCTGCTCGGCAACGGACCGAGCACGGTGATGGAGTTGATCGACCGCCACGGGATCGAATGCGAACTGGAACGACAGGGCACCCTTCACTGTGCCGTCGGAACTGCAGGGCAAAAGGAAATCGAAGCGCGCGCCGAGCAGTGGCAGCGTCGCGGCGCCCCGGTGGAACTGCTGGACAAGGCGGATACGGAGCGGAAGATCAGCACCCGAGCCTACCAGGGCTCCCTGCTCGACCGCCGCGCCGGCACCTTGCAGCCGCTGGCCTATGTTCGCGGCCTGGCCCATGCTGCGGCCAAAGCCGGCGCCACCCTCCATACCGCAAGCCCCGTGGAAGGCTATGCAAAGACAGGTGAGGGCTGGCGTGTCACCACCGCTCAAGGCAGCGTCGACGCCCAATGGATCGTAGTGGCAACCGATGCCTACAGCCACGGCCCCTTCGCCGCCGTGCGCGAGGAACAGGTTCACCTGCCCTACTTCAACTTCGCCACCGTTCCCCTCAGCGACAATCTGCGTAAGTCGGTCCTCACAGAGCGTCAGGGCTGCTGGGACACCAAGGAGGTTCTCTCCTCCTTCCGCATGGACAAGGCCGGCCGCATTGTCTTCGGCAGTGTAGGCGCCCTGCGCGGTACGGGTCTTTCGATCCATAGGTCCTGGGCACGCCGCGCGCTGAAGGCCATTTTCCCGCAGCTCGGTGATATCGCTTTCGAAAGCGAATGGTATGGCCAGATCGGCATGACCACCAATGCGCTCCCGCGCTTCCACAAGTTTGCGCCAGGCGTCATCGGCTTTTCCGGCTATAACGGCCGCGGCATCTCGCCGGGCACCGTCTTCGGCAAAACCATAGCCAGCCATATCCTTGGCCAAATGTCAGAGGATGAGCTGCCCCTGCCGCTGACCGATCCACAAGCACCGGCCTTCCGCACCCTCAAGGAAGCGTGGTACGAGGCCGGCGCCCAGGTGGCGCATCTGGCCGGCGCACGATTTTGAACGAACAAGAACCAGGTAGACCTGACGGAAGGACCACCATGACCCTCGCCAATCTCAATTTCTCCGCCGAAACGGCATCGCTGATGGCAAGCTTCGGCGTCGACGCCAAGGCGCTCGCAGGCGGCACGCTTTCCGTTCGCTCGCCGATCAACGGCGAAACCATCGCGGCCGTCGCCGAAATCTCCGCCGACGACACACGCAAGGCC
>JAIXSF010000217.1 GCA_027484835.1 Rhizobiaceae bacterium
ACCCTTTCATAGCGCATAGAGTGCCGCAGCGCGGATGCGCTGTGGAGGTAACGATTTTTGAAAGGAAGGTTCGACAGGGCGCGGGCTGTTCCGCGCGATAACCAAAGCTTAGCAAGCAAACATCGATGACCAATAGATAGAGGTCTTCCTAATGAAAGTCAACCATCGGTTTTCATGGCGGGGAAAATCTCAATCAAAAGTGTAATTCTCGTCGATGCAACCTCGTCTCATTTCGCGCTCGCCCGCTGTGCCAGCCAGACGCTGATCAGCACCGTCGCAAAGCCCGTGATCTGCAGCGGCGTGAGCGTCTGGCCCAGCAGCAGCCAGCCGAGCAGCGTGGCAACCAGCGGGCTCAGAAAGCCCAGTGAGGCGACGGCCGAGGGCTCCAGCCGAGCAATCCCGCGAAACCAGAGGACATAGGTCACCGCGCCTCCTATCAGTCCGAGCCAGAGGAAGCCGAAAAGATTGAGGGCGGTCAGCGACGGCAGCGGCGGCTCGAGCAGGAGCGCCAGCGGAACGAGCAGCAAACCGCCGGCCGTGAGTTGCCAAGCTGTGAAAGTCAGCGCCGGCACGTCCGGCTGCCAGTGGCGGGTTAGAACCGTGCCGGCTGCCATGGAGAGGGCCCCGGCAAGCCCTGCCGCAATTCCGATCGGATCAAGGGCCGCGTTCGGCGTCAGAACCAGCAGTGCGACGCCAGCTAGGCCGGCCATGGCCGCCACGACTGCGGCGGGCGTGATCTGCCGACCCAGCACGAGACGGGCAAGGCCGATGACGATCAGCGGCTGGACAGCGCCGACCGTCGCGGCAACACCGCCCGGCAGGCGATAGGCCGAGACGAAGAGCATGGCCCAGAAGACCGTGAAATTCAGGGCACCCAAAACCGTGACGCGCCACCACCAGCGGCCTTCAGGCATCGTTCGGAAGACAAGGAGCAGCAAGATGCCGGCGGGAAGTGCGCGTATCATGGCTACATGCAGCGGGTAGCCGGCCGGCAGCAGCTCGGTGGTGGCCACATAGGTGGAACCCCAGATCGCAGGGGCGATGGCCGTCAGGAAAAGTGTGCGGATTTTCACATTCGTCTTCATATCAAGTATCTCGACCTCAAGATATCCAGAACGTAGGCCATTTTATCTTGACGTCAAGATACCTTCATCGCTAACTGTGACCATGAGCCAGACAGAGCCAGACGCAGTTGACCACATTCTCGCGCAATGGGCCCGCGAACGACCGGATCTTGACGTGACGCCGATGGGACTGATCGGTCGGTTGGGGCGGCTGCGAGCACATCTGACGCGCGCGCATGAAACAGCGTTTCAGCGGCACGGGTTGAATGGCGCGAGCTTTGATCTTCTGGCCACGCTTCGCCGCTCTGGTCCCCCTTTCAGGCTCTCGCCGTCGGACCTGCTCGATACGATGATGATCACATCAGGGACGATGACGAACCGGATCGACCAGCTGGAAAAGCAGGGCCTCGTCGAAAGGCTCCCGCATCCCGATGATCGCCGCGCGCTGCTGGTCGCCCTCACGGACAAGGGACGGGACGTGATCGATGCGGCGGTCACGGACCATGTCGAGAACCAGCATCACCTGGTAGAGCCCCTGACGCTGGAGGAGCGAACGGTTCTGGACGGGCTGCTGAAAAAGTACCTGACGGCTTTCGAAACGCTTAAAGGCTTGCAAAAGCGGCCTTGATCCTTGTCAGGAAGTTCCGGCGCTTCTCATCCGTCGCACGGTCCATGTCGTGAATGGCGAGCATGCGAAAGTCCACGCCCTTGGCGCAGAAGGCGGCGACGCCGCGCTTCAGGATGCGCTTGACCGGATTGCCCATATAGAGATGCACCACCCACCAGGGCGAACCCGTGGAGGTCACGACCCAGAAGCTTCGGATATGGGTCATCAGCGGCACGATACGCCCGCCGGCCTTGTCGTGCTCGAAGGCGACGCCGGGCACGAAGATGCGGTCGATGAAGCCTTTCATGATGGCCGGCAGGTTGAACCACCACTGCGGAAATACGAGCACGAGGCCATCGGCCGCCTTCAGCCGGGAAACGATGCCGGCGACGTCGTCGCCCGCCTGATACCCGGGCTCCATATAGGCGGCACGCTCGGTGGCCGTAAGGCGGGGGTCAAAATCCTCCGCGTAGAGATCCAGCAAATCGACTGTGTGGCCTTTCGCTTCCAGCGTCTCGACCACGGCTCTTGCCGCAGACGCCGCAAAGCTTTCCGGCAATGGATGGGCCAGCACGACGAGAAAGCGCCGGGCGCCCATCAGAAGAGGCTTCCCTGCCCGGCCGGCGGCTCGCTCTTGCGCACTGGTTTGGCAACGGCAGCGGCCACCCGCGCCGGCTGCGGCGCCGAGGGTTCCGGCGGCGAGACACCTTCGCCGGCGACGGCCGATACACGCCCATCGGCAAATTCGATCGCGATCGCCTGACCATGCGACAGTCCATCGGCGCGCGAAACCGGCCGATCGTTCTCGTCTCGGATCACGGCATAACCGCGCGCGAGCACGTTCTTGTAGGAGAGTGATTGCAGCACGCGGTCCTGCGAGACCAGCGACTGCCGGGCCCGGCGCAGATCGTTCATCACCGCACTGTCGGCGCGGCGACCAAGGCTCTCCAGCCGATCCTTCGAACGCTCCGTCATCGCCTTCAGCCGTGCCGGAACCGCCGTCAGCGTCGCGTCGAAACGCCCGAGCCGCGCCTTGTTGCGCTCGATCAGGCGCTCGATGACGCGTTCGGCCCGCACGGCATTGTCCGACAGTTTCTGTCTGCGCTCCACCAGCCGGCGTGCCAGCATGTCGGGCGAAAGTTTCGCCGCCGCACGCTCGAAGCTGCGGCGCTTGTTCATGGTGTTGAGTTCGAGGCTGCGGCCAAGGCCGGCAGCTGCCTCATCGAAGCGGCGGCGCGGGAGAGCCAGCAACTGATCGAGAGAAGGCAGCGCCCGCACGAGGCTGCGCAGGTTCTGGCGACGATTGTCCATCTGCCGGTTCATCGCGCCGGACAGCCGGGCGGAGAGCGTGGCCACCTGCGCCTCGAGATCGGCCCTCACCGGAACCGCCATTTCGGCAGCCCCCGTCGGCGTGGGCGCACGCACATCGGCGGCGTAGTCAATAAGCGTCCAGTCGGTCTCGTGGCCGACGGCCGAGATCAGCGGGATGGTGCTCGCAGCAGCCGCGCGCACCACCGCCTCGTCATTGAAGCTCCAGAGATCTTCGAGGCTGCCGCCGCCGCGAGCGACGATCAGCACGTCAGGCCGCGGGATCGCTCCGCCATGCTCGAGGGCGTTGAAGCCCTGGATCGCGTTTGCCACCTCGTCGCCGGAGCCTTCGCCCTGCACCTTGACCGGCCAGACCAGCACATGCACCGGGAAACGGTCAGAGATGCGGTGCAGGATATCGCGGATGACGGCACCTGTCGGCGAGGTTACAACGCCGATCACCCTGGGCAGGAACGGCAAGAGCTGCTTGCGGGCGGGGTCGAACAGGCCTTCCGCCGTAAAGCGCCGCTTACGCTCCTCGATCAGCGCCATCAGCGCGCCGGCACCGGCGGGCTCCATCTGCTCGATGACGATCTGATATTTCGACGAGCCGGGAAATGTCGTGACCTTGCCGGTGGCTATTACTTCCAT
>JAIXSF010000189.1 GCA_027484835.1 Rhizobiaceae bacterium
CGGCGCGGCGGCCGGTGGCGCGCTGAAGATGGTGTTGTCAGGGTCGAGTGGGCGCTCGAGGACGGGCGCCGTTACGTGCTGGTGGCCAATCCGTCCGCCCATGCGCGTGAGACGGCGATGGAAGCCGATCTTGCTGAAGTCATCTACGCCTGCGGCGAGCATCGGCCCGACGTCATCGGCGCCTGGTCGCTTGTCTTTGCCATGGCGGACTGAGCAAATCTGCTCTTGTCCGGACAGAGGGGTCAGGCGCCGATCCTGTCGGCGAGGTGCATGACCTCAAGCGCGGACTTCGCCACCATGTCGGCGCCGATCGAGCCGAAGGCGCGGGGATGTTTCATCACGGCCGGTCCGCCGACTGCGATTTTCATCTTGCTGAGGCCCCGGTTCGACTGGACGCGGCGAATGGCTTCCGCGCATTCATCCACTTCATCAACGCGGCCGACGGAAATGCCAAGCAGAGCGTAGGATGAATTCGACAGGCGCATGTAGAGGCTGTCGTCGAGCTCCAGGTCGGCGCCGCCGTCCACGTCCCAGCCCATGTCGCGGAAACAGGACGCAACGATCGAAACGCCGATCGTGTGCATCGCGCCGCGTGTCCGGGCAAGCAGTACCCGTTTTGCCTTCTGCCGATCGCGAATGGCCTGGCCGCGTGTCTGGGACAGATGGTTGACGATCATGCCGAGACGCGTCGATGCCACGGCAACCTGTATGAAGTCCGTCTCGTCATTGCACCAAAGGCGGCCGAGATGGGCGGCGACCGGGGAAAACAGCTGGATCGCCAGCGTATGCATGGGCAAGTCGGTGCGCTGCAATTCTTCGATCAGCTCGCGATGACCGCGCGGATCGGTCTCGATCAGCGCCTTGGTCAGTGCGGCGCGGAAGGTGATGGCCTTCTCGGTGCCCGGCAGTTCGCGTGCTTTCGGATCCAGCTCCGGATGGATGTGAAAGTCGATTTCGCCCGGTATGTCGACGCTGGAGATGTCGAGAGACAATTCTTTGTGACCGGCGCCGACAAGCTTCGGCACCGCCCCCCTGATCGCACTTTCCAGAATACGCTGCTCGCGACTCGTCAGTCTCGGGTCGCCTTTCGACTGCAACGGTTCATTATCGGCCTTATACGGTGGATTTCCCGCCCAATCAGGTGGTCCGCCGCTTTTTTTCCCCGCCATGTCACCCTCCCGCTCATTGGCTTGGGCGGATTGCTCATCCCAATGAGATACTAATCTATTCCTGCGCTGCCGCCAAACCTCTCGTAGTCTTATACAGGGTCGCCGCCCTCTGGTTTAGTGTCAGCGATCCTCCGCGCGATGGAGACGTGTCTGCAAATCTTGCTGTCCCGCCATCGGCGCCCGTCTCATATCGGCGTTCGGGCGCATTGAGGCGAGGCCGTTTCGCACAACAGCGGCAATATGGCGCGCGGTCAGCTTGGCCTCTGCATACATGTCTTCGGCACTGGCCTGTGCGATGAAGCTGTCCGGCAAGGTCATCGTCCGCACGGCACAACGCCCGTCCAGCATGCCACGATTTGCCAGATGGTGCAGCACCAGCGCTCCGAAGCCACCGGTCGCTCCCTCTTCGATCGTCACGACCATGGCATGGTTCTCGACGAGGTCTGCAATCAGTGCCGTGTCTAGCGGTTTGGCAAAGCGAGCATCGGCAACGGTTACCGAAATCCCCTCCATTGCGAGGAGTCGGCGGGCCTTCAGGCAATCTGCCAGCCGGGTGCCGAAGGAGAGGAGCGCCACCTGGCTGCCCTGCTCGATCACTCGGCCGCGCCCGATCAGCAGAATCTCACCTTTGACCGGCAGTGCGACGCCTGTGCCTTCACCGCGCGGATAGCGAAATGCGATCGGACCCTCGTCATGGGCCACGGCAGTGGCAACCATGTGGACGAGTTCGGCCTCGTCGCTCGCTGCCATGACGGCGAAGCCCGGCAGATTAGCAAGATAGAGAACATCGAATGCGCCGGCATGGGTCGGGCCGTCGGCGCCCACGAGGCCGGCGCGGTCGATTGCGAACCGGACCGGCAATTGCTGAAGGGCCACATCGTGAACGATCTGGTCATAGGCGCGTTGCAGGAAGGTCGAGTAGATCGCGCAAAACGGCTTCATGCCGCTTGCTGCAAGACCTGCGGCGAATGTCACGGCGTGCTGCTCGGCAATGCCGACATCAAAGGCACGATCCGGGAAGGCGGCTTCGAACCGATCCACGCCCGTGCCTGAGGCCATGGCGGCGGTGATGGCAACGATCCTGTCATCGGCCTTGGCCTCCTGGATCAGCGCGTCGGCAAAGACCTTCGTGTAACTCGGTGCCTTTGCCGGCACCTTGACCTGGACGCCTGTTGCCACGTCGAACGGGTTCACCCCGTGATAGCGGTCGCTGGACTGTTCAGCCGGCGGATAGCCGGCGCCCTTCCGTGTCATGACATGGACGAGAACAGGGCCGGCACTTGTGGTGCGCAGCTCGTCTAGCAACGGAACAAGAGTCTCCAGGTCGTGACCATCGACGGGTCCGCGATAATCGAAGCCGAAATTCTTGAAGATGTTGCCGACCGCCTTGTCCGATCCGTCGCGAACGGCGGCAAGGTGGCTGGACAAGGCACCTGTCGAGGCCGAAATCGACATGTCGTTGTCGTTGAGGATGACGATCAGGGGGCGTCCTGCTGCTCCAGCATTGTTCAGCGCCTCGAAGGCCATGCCGGCAGACATCGCGCCATCACCGATGATGCAGATGACGTGACCTTCCTCACCCTTCAGATCGCGTGCTGTCGCAAAACCAAGGCCTGCAGAAATGGAAGTCGAGGAATGAGCTGCGCCGAAGGCGTCGAAAGGGCTTTCGCTGCGGCGGGTGAAGCCGGAAAGTCCGTCCTTCTTCCTGAGGCTGCGCATTCTGTCGCGACGACCGGTCAGGATTTTGTGCGGATAACACTGATGGCTGACATCCCAGATAATCGTGTCGCGGGGGGCTTCAAAGACGGCGTGGATGGCAACCGTCAACTCGATGACGCCGAGGCTGGAGCCGAGATGGCCGCCCGTCTCCGACACAACACTCAATGTCTCGTCGCGCAGTTCCTGCGCAAGGCGACAGAGTTCCTGGTTGCCTAAGGACTTCAGATCGGCCGGGGAATTTACCTGGTCGAGTAAAGGCGTGGCGGTGTCATTCGCACAAGACAAGCCCACTGCGCTCTCCTCCCACGCACGAGCCCATAACTACGTTACAACCCGCTTACGAATGCCTTTTGAGCAATTACGAGGCTGGTTGCACGAGAATGGTGCAATATGTGTATCTTCGGAGAGAATGGGCGATATGTAAACTTTTTTTTACACTTTCCGAGCGGATTCCGCCGGAATTTTCATTCCGGCGGAAAGAAACGGCGGGATCAGGGGGCCGGATGGGCCTTCAGGTAAGCGATCACGTCGGCGATTTCCTTCGGTTCCTTCAGGCCTGCGAAGGCCATTCGGGTGCCCTTCACCACGCCACGCGGATTGGCGAGGTAAGCGGTGAGTTGCGCATCGTCCCAGACCTTGCCTGCGCCGAAGTCGACCATGGCCTTGGAGTATTTGAAGCCCTCAGCAACGCCGGGCTGGCGGCCGATGACACCCTGCAGCGACGGGCCGACCTTGTGTTTGGCGTCGGCGACGTTGTGACAGGCGCTGCACTTCTTGAAGACTGCCTCGCCTGCTGCGGCGTCACCTTCCTGAGCGAAGGCGCTAGAAGACAGCATAAGTGCTGCGGCTGTGCATGCGGCTGCTATTATCCTCGACATGTGTAACCTCCCATGGCATCGCGGATGGAAATCAGATGTAGTACTGGCATGATATTCGACCGTCCAGCTTCTGCTGAATGGTTTGCCTCGGGTCTGAGTTCCCTCTTCGGAACCAGGACGCAGGCTACGACTTGTCTTTATACGAAAAACAACCCGGAGCCGGATCATGGCCGCAGTCATCTTTATCGTCATCGTCGTGCTTGCGGCCTCCAGTGGGGCGGTTTTCAAGCCTGGGGAGTGGTACGAGACGCTGCGCAAGCCTGACTGGACGCCCCCGAAGTGGGCTTTTCCAGTCGTCTGGTCGATCCTTTATGTGTGTATTGGTTACGCAGGCTGGCTGATCTGGACGATCGCTGGCTGGTCGTTGCCGATCGCGCTCTGGGGTCTTCAGATGGTCGCGAATGCCTTGTGGTCGTATTTCTTCTTCGGGATACGCCGCATGGATCTGGCGCTGGTCGACGTCGCTGTGCTGTGGCTGTCGGTCGCACTTTTCATTCTTGCAGCCTGGCCGGTGTCGACGCTCGCTTCGCTGCTCTTCGTGCCTTATCTGGCCTGGGTCTCGGCGGCGGCCACCCTCAACTATTCCGTCCGACGCTTGAACCCCGAGGCCTGAGCGGCCAGCCTCAGGCGCAGGTCGATCAGAAATGCGATCAGCGAAATCGTTAGCAGGAGCGCCAGCCATCCGACATGGCCCTGCCGCATGCCGATCCCGAAGGCTGCGAGCAATGCGCTGCCGGAGACAGCGTTGGGGATCAGGCTGACAAACGTGCGGACTGGGGCGGCTGACCGCCTTGCCGCCGCATATGTCACCAGCCAAAGAACGACGATCGCAACGATGCTTATCAGGCCCGAGGCGAAGAGCGGCGCAAGCCAGTCGATCATCTTTGCCCTACCGGAATGCCGAACAGCTGGGCCATGTCCTTGGCGAAGACACGCAAATGCGCCAAGGGATCACGTCGGACCAGCCGCTTGTTGAGATAGGATTCCCAGGTGAGACGCTGAACATCCGGATCGGCGCACATGGCGACGAATTTTTCCCGGAACTTGTCGTTGCGATACCAGACCATCTGCATGATGCCGAGGATCAGGAAGACGCGACCATGGGCGCGCATGAAGGTCCGGCGCGCTTCGGCCAGCGCCTTGCCACTTTCGCTGACGAGCGACTGGTGGATTGCGTCGGCGGACAGACGACCGCAGAGCATCGCGTAATAGATGCCTTCGCCTGAAGAGGGCGCAACCGTGCCGGCGGCATCGCCGGCCAAAAGCACGTTCCGACCATTGTCCCATTTTTTCATTGGCTTCAGCGGCAATGGCGCGCCTTCGCGACGGATGACACGGCAATCGCCCAGACCTGCCGCCTGCTTCAGCCGCGTGGTCGCCTCGCGGATATTGTGTCCCTTCACGGCCGTGCCTGTGCCGATACTGGTCTGTCCGCCATGCGGAAAGACCCAGCCGTAGAAGTCGGGCGAGATCTTGCCGTCGTAGATGACATCGCAGCGGTCGGCCAGGAAGATCTCGGGATCCTTTGCGACCGGGCTTTCGACGATCTCGTGATAGGCGAAGACATAGGGCGGTTTGCGGGATGCCGGGAACATCAGGCGCCGGACAGCGGAATTGGCCCCATCGGCTCCGATCACGCGACGGGCAAGGATGCGGATGGGCTCCTGCCCACCGTCGCGTTCTGTGGAGGTGATCGTCATGTCGAGGAAACCGTTGCCGTCGTCCTCGATGGCATCGAGTTTCCCGGTGAGGCGATCCGCGCCGGCTTCTGCCGCGCGGTTGCGTAGATAGGGATCGAAGGTCGCGCGATCTACCATGCCGACAAAGCCGATGTCACCGATCGTCATGTCGACGGTCCGGCCCGACGGGGCGATGATACGGGCGGCGTTCGCTCGCGACACCAGTTGGCTTTCCGGTATGGCGAAGTCTGCGAGAGCGCGGGATGGAATGGCGCCGCCACAGGGTTTGATGCGGTTGTCGGGATCGATCAGAGCGACCGTGTGGCCCATCTCAGCGAGACGCTCTGCCGCCATGGAGCCGCAGGGGCCTCCGCCGACAACGGCGACATCGTAGGTCTTGCGCATGTTCATCTCCCTGCCGACACTGGCGGCTTCAGGGTTCATTCTCCGGGCATGATTGCGGCTTGGGTCGGCGCGTCAGAGGCAGCGGCCCCGTGTGTTGCAATCCGCGTTGCAACGAGGGCGGATATCAGGAAGAGGCTGGCCTCGATCGAAAACACAGCCGCGAAAGCAAGCGCATCGCTTGTTGTCAGCCAGCGTCCGAGATCGAGCGCCACGGTGCCCAGAATGCCGCCAAGTCCGAAGGCGATTGCCTGTGCTGCACCCCAGATCCCCATGCGCATGCCGTAGTTGGATTTTCGTCCGCGGCCGGCGAGGATCATCATCGTGCCGACGGCTGCAACGGCGAAGGCGCCATTGGTCGCGCCGAGGAGGAAGATGTTGACCTCGAGCGGCCAATGCGGGGCGGACTGTGTCGACAACGCCAAAGCTGCGAGCGCGAGTGCCGAGCCGAAGCAGCCGGTGGTGATGAAATGGCGGGGAAGGTCCGGATGGCGTTTGCCGAACAGGGCGCCCGAGACGCCGACGATGATCATGCCGAGGAGCACACCACCATGCTGGGTGCCTGACAGACCCGTCGTTTCGCCCGGGGTCATGCCGAAGAGGAGGCCCGCATAGGGTTCCAGGATCAGGTCTTGGGTGGCGAAGGCCAGCATCGACAGAAAGATGAACAGCGTGAAGATGCGGGCTTCACGGTCGTCCAGCACGTCCTGCAGGCTTTCGCGGAAGCTCGTGACGGCAGTCTGCCGCTCGGGTGCATCAACCGTCGGTCGGGCTTCCATACCAGCGACGCCAAAGAAACTAACGAGCCAGGCAACGAGGCCTGTTGCAGCCGTCACTGCGATCAGTCGCTCGTGCGAATACGGATCGAGCTGCGAGCCGACGACGATCGATGTGACGATGATGCCGGTGATCATCAGCATCCAGGTGATGGTTGCCGCGGCCGCCCGTCTTTCGACGGCTGTCTTCATCGCGATCAGGGCGAGCAGCGATGTGCCCGAGGCGCCGATACCAATGCCGATCAGGACATAGGCTATGATGGCTGCGAGAATGCCGAGCGAGAAGGATTGCTCGAAGAGGAGTGTTGTGGCCGAGGCGCCTGTGCCGGCCAGTGCCAAGAGGGCAAGCCCTCCCAGGATCCATCGTGTGCGCGATCGCCCCGTATCCGACTTGTGGCCCCAGAGCGGACGCGTGATCTGAACGCCGTAATGTAGTCCGACGAGAAGTCCTGGGATGACGGCGGCAAGTCCGAGTTCAACGATCATCACGCGGTTCAGCGTCGAGGTGGTCAAGACCACGATCGCGCCGAGGGCTGCCTGAACCAGGCCAAGCCTGACAATCGCGAACCATCCCAATCCAGGATTGGCGGTTGCTCTTGATGTGGCGTTTGCGAGTTCTGCCTTGCGCATCGTCCGTCTCCTAGCCCGCCTGCGTTGCAACCGACAATGAGCCGAGGGCAATGGCAGAGGCCATCATGCCCGACACATAAAGCCCAACGCCTACAGCCGAATACCAGACTGCTCGGCCTTCGGGGTCGCGCAAGAAGCGGATCATGCAGAGCCCCTGTAGAGCAAGCACCGCGCCGACCAGAACGGCACCCGTGGTCAGGCCGGACCAGAGCAGGAGCAGAATCACGCCTGCCTGGGTGCTCCCCATGACAAAGCAGGCAATGCGGGCGGCATTTCCCGCGCCATGCAAGACGGGAAGCGTGTCAACGCCCATTTCCCGGTCACCCTTGATGGACTTGAAGTCGTTCAGCGTCAGGATCCCGTGAGCGCCGAGGCCGTAAAGAAGTGCCACGAGAAGGTTGAGCATCGACGGCGCATAGCCCAGGGCTGCCGTAGCGGCAGTGATCCAGGGCAGCGTCTCGTAACTCAGACCAACGACGCCGTTGCCGATCCAGCCATTCTGCTTGAACCGGAAGGGCGGGGCGCTGTAGCCCCAGGCAAGCGCCAGTCCGACTGCGGCTGCGCCGAAGACCAGCGGGCCCAGAAGGGCGGCGACCCCCATCGAGACCACAGACATGATGATCGCAATGATCAGGCCCCATTGTCCGGGCATGCGGCCCGAGGGAATGACCCGGTCAGGCTCGTTGATCGCGTCGACATGGCGATCGAACCAGTCGTTGACGGCCTGGCTGGTGCCGCAGAGAAGCGGGCCGGCGAGCAGCACGCCGAGGGCAACTGCCGCCCATCGGTCGGTCAGCCCTGCACCGGATGCGATCGCTCCGCAGGCGAAAGCCCACATCGGCGGAAACCAGGTGATCGGCTTCAACAGTTGCACCACCGCCGAGAGCGACGGATACGAGGCTGCCGTAACGTGGGAAGGGATCTGAGCCATGAGAGAAGGCTAAGCTCCACCCATGAAAGTGTCAACTTAAATTGACATCTTTGGCTGTCGCCTAATTCGACCGATCGCTGCCCGGGCGATAGTCCTCCAGACCGTGACGACGCAGCTTGATGTAGAGGCTCTGGCGGGACAGGCCGAGGATTTCAGCAGCATAGGCGCGGTTGTTGCTGGTCTGGTCGAGTGCTGCTTCGATGCAGATCTTTTCGATGACATCCAGCGATTCCCGGATGAGATCCTTGAGAGGGACCTTGCCGACCAGGGCCGAGAAACCCTCTGCCTGTTCGGGGACGCCTGGGGAGGGAATGGTCAGGCGTTCGCTGCCTGACGGTTGCGGCACGACGATCAACTGAATGGTGTTGTTGGCCGCGTTGAGGCGCGCGGAGATGCTTACCGCACTTTCGCCAGACAGGTTATCGGTCAGCGTGGACGTGAAGCCGCGAATGGAGGGCTCGTCCAGCAACCGGGCGTAGAGGACCCGGATGTCGATTGCGGCGCTGGTGAACCAGGACCCGATGTTGCGGCCCAGGACCTGGGTCAGCGACGGCGCATGGATCAGGTCGAGGAACAGTGTGTTGGCCGCCACCACGACGCCTTCGGCATCGGTCTGGACCACGGCTTCCGGCAGATCTGCGAGCTCGACGACTGCGCCTCCGACCGGCTTCTCCGTGCGCTGCCGCTTGCTTTCCTGGTCCTGCTCGGATGGCCAGATCGCCAAGAGAACATTGGTGATGCCGTTTTCACGGTAGGAGCGGATCGTCAGGGAGACAGGATCGCCCTTGCCGATGGTGATACCGTCGAGGTGCACGGGATTGGCGCTGTGCCGGGCTTCGCTGATCGCGTCGCCCAGGCGGTCTCTGTCATGCTTGCCAAAGAGATCGCGGATGGACTTGCCCGACAGCGGAGAGTTTGTCGACGACAGAAGCGTGCTGGCCGCCGGATTGGCATCCAGAATGGTGCGCCGCTCGCCGTCGAGCATCACGTAAGCGACCGTCGCGACCTTGAAGGCCGTGCGGTAACGGGTTTCGGCTTCCTTCAGTTCGCGATAATCCGCTTCCAGCTCCATCTGGGTCTGGACGAGGCGCTGCTGGTCGATCATCTGCTGGCGCAGTTCGCGGCCTACGACAAGCGTGTAGGGGAAATCCTTGGCGCTGTATGCGGAATAGACCACCGGCAGATCGGGCTTGCCGCTGCATTTGTGGTTGACCTGATAGCCGCGGACAGGATGGTGGCTATTGCCAGCCGAGAGCATCGAGTCGATCTTCGGCACGGATTCGATCGTCACGCAGTCCTGCAGGCGCTTGCCGACGATTTTCGATAGCCCGTAATCCGCGAGATCATTGCCTGCCAGGTAGACTTGCGAGACAATGGCGGCGTGGTCGACGAGCATCACCACATCGGCGCCGAGCGTGACGAGCGAGCCAATCGAATCCAAGTCCAGGGTCTTCAGCAGGCTGTCTGTGACTGCGAAGCCATCCGTACCTTTATGACCGTTCAGTGGCTTCATGGAGTGAGCCAATCGATTCCGCTGGGCGTAACCACTGCCGTTCGGCCGGCGGCACGAGCCTGATGGCTGATTCTTTCTAATTCGTAATAACTGTCGCAGATCTTTACCGCGGAGTAAACGCTGTCACAGATGCAGTCAATCCCCAATCCTACAAGAAAATCAACGGAATCCAGTGCTGCTGCACCGCCCACAACGAGGGGTAGGCGAGGCTCCTTGCGCAGTCTGCGCAGGTCCTGCACAAGGCCTTTGAATTCGTTTGCAAGGCGAACGTTACTCCAGCCAATGCAGACGATATCGGCCGTTTCTACGGCGCGCGCCAAGGCTTCCGTTTTGGTTGCGGAGGGTTCGAGGACCTGGCACGACCAACCGAGGCTTGTGAACAGCAATCCGATCATGTGCTGAACCAGCGTGTGCTGTTCGCCGAAGGGTGTGAGAATGAGGGCTGTCGGCGCGTCAGGTCTCAGTGACAATTCCTGCAGTTCGGCCGAGAGCGTGATTGTCAGTTCCTGCAGCCGCGCGGTGCCAATCGTCACGTCAATAAAGTCGCAATCGTCCGAAACCCATTGCTTGCCCAGGAGGCGTGCGATGGTTTCAAGAAACAGAACCTTGACGTATTGGGGTCGCCCCGGTGGGAGCTCATGCTCCAGAAAAGCTCTCATCGAGGCCAGTCGGGTCCGGGGATCCAGTATCATGATGCGAAAATCGGCGAGCGCCTTTTCGTAAAGGCGATCGTGTTCCAGACCTCGATCGTATCGTGTCGACAGCTTTTCGGCGGTCATCGAAGCCACCGTTCCCTCAATGAAGCGGCGAAGAGTCTCCCCGTCGCTGCGGGTTAGGTATGCTCTCTTGCCGTCAGCAGCAAGCCCTTTGAGTGGCTTTGCTGCGTCACGTGCCAAAGACCTGCCGGTATTCGGCTGCTCGTTCTCATCATGAACCAATCCGTCCATTAACCCGTCCCCGCGCCCCTCAGCGAAAAAACGTTTCCGTGCGGCGTCAGGCGTGGACGGCAGGCATCCCGACAGACGACAGCCTTAGAATGGACCCAGAATGAATTCGTGTAAATCAAAATATACGTCAATTTAAGTTGACACTTTCAATCGGGCGGGGGTAGTCTTCTGTTAATCCCGATGGCCCGCGGGAGGCATTGGGAGAAGGGGTGACCGGAATGGGCAAGTCCACTGAAAAAGCGCCAGCCCGCGCCCTCTACACCCTGGAAGAGCGTCGCAGACGCGACGCAAGTATCTGGACACTGGTTCAAGGTATTCTCGCTCCCGTACAATTTCTTGTCTTCCTTGTTAGCCTCGGTTTGATCCTGCGCTTTCTCGTCAGCGGGGAGGGCCTCTTTGCAGCCCAGGTCTCCGTCGTCGTGAAGACGCTGACGCTCTATGCGATCATGATCACCGGCTCCATCTGGGAGAAGCAGGTCTTCGGGCGCTATCTCTTTGCCCGGCCGTTCTTCTGGGAAGACGTCTTCTCGATCCTGGTTCTGGCCCTTCACTCGGCCTACCTGGTCGCGCTCTATACCGGCGCGCTCACCTCGGGCGAACTGATGGTGCTCGCGCTGTCTGCCTACTTCACCTACATCATCAACGCCGGCCAGTTTCTCTGGAAACTCCGGCTCGCCAGGCTCGACCAGGCACGCATGGTGTCCGCACCAATGCTGGGCAATGGCTCTTCGCTGTCGGGGAGCACGTCATGAACCAGCCGCTCGTCTCATGTGCCACGCCGTCCGCCACCATCCGCCAGCGCGGTCAGCATGAGGTGTTTTGTGGGCTGACGTCGATCATCTGGCTGCATCGAAAGGTGCAGGACGCTTTCTTCCTCGTGGTCGGCTCGCGGACTTGCGCCCATCTGATACAGTCTGCTGCCGGTGTGATGATCTTCTCGGAGCCGCGCTTTGCGACGGCGATCATGGAAGAGCGCGATCTCGCCGGCATGGTCGACATGCATGACGAACTCGACCGTGAAGTGGCCCGCCTGTTGGAGCGCCGTCCCGATATCCGCATGCTGGTGCTGGTCGGCTCCTGTCCCTCCGAGGTCATCAAGTTCGATCTCAACCGCGCGGCAGAGCGTCTTGACCGCCGTTACGCCTCCAAGCCCCGCGTTCTATGCTATTCCGGCAGCGGGATTGAGACGACATTCACCCAGGGTGAGGATAACTTTCTTGCCGCTCTGGTGCGCGACCAGGCCGTGCATGGCGCAGGCGACAAGGTTGCCAAGCTCGTCGTTGCCGGCTCCGTCGCCGATGTTGTTGAAGACCAGTTTGCCCGGCTGCTCGATGATCTCGGTCTTGAAGACGTCGTCTTCCTGCCCGGTCGCAGCAGCGATCGTCTGCCGAAGATTGGACCGAATACGCGCTTCGTTCTGGCGCAGCCCTATCTCGGGGCGACGGCGGCTGCCCTTGAAAGTCTCGGCGCGACGCGCATCAATGCAATCTTCCCGCTCGGCGAAGAGGGCACGACTGCCTGGCTGAAGGCGATTGCCGATGCGTTTGGCGTGTCGCCGGCCCGTTTTGCCGCCGTCACCGAGGCTCCCCGCCGTCGCGCACTCGAAGCGACCGCCCATTATCGCAGTGCCCTTCAGGGCAAGCGCATCTTCCTCTTTCCCGACAGCCAGATGGAGCCGTCGCTCGCCCGCTATCTCAGCCGTGAGCTCGACGCCGAGATCATCGAAGTCGGCAGCCCCTATCTGCACCGCGAACATGTGGCCGGGGAACTCGCCATGCTGCCGCCGGGCGTGTCCATTTCCGAAGGCCAGGACGTCGAGATCCAGATCGACCGCTGCCGCGTGGCCAAACCCGATCTCGTCGTTTGCGGCATGGGGCTCGCCAATCCCTTCGAGGCGCAAGGCATCGTCACCAAGTGGTCGATCGAATTCGCCTTCACGCCGATCCAAGGCTACGAGCAGGCCGGCGATCTCGCCGAACTCTTTGCCCGACCACTGACACGCAAGGCCATGATCTTGGGCGACCGCTCCGGCAACCGGAGGGCCGTATCATGAAACTCACCATGTGGACCTATGAAGGACCGCCGCATGTCGGTGCCATGCGCATCGCCGCGTCGATGAAGGGTGTGCACTACGTTCTGCACGCGCCGCAAGGCGATACCTATGCGGATCTGCTGTTCACCATGATCGAGCGGCGCCAGTCGCGCCCGCCGGTAACCTACACCACCTTCCAGGCGCGAGACCTCGCTGGCTCCACGGCCGATGTTTTCAAGACCGCGTGCCGTGATGCCGTCGAACGCTTCCAGCCGGATGCGCTTCTGGTCGGAGCCTCCTGCACGGCCGAACTTCTGCAGGACGATCCGGCAGGGCTTGCCCGCACACTCGATGTCGGCATTCCCGTGGTGCCCTTGGAGCTTCCGTCCTATCAGAAGAAGGAAGCCTGGGGGGCAGCCGAGACCTTTTATCGTCTGGTGCGCAACTTTGCCGGCGGCCGCGAGCGTCCCACTGAGATCGCCCCGAACAGCTGCAATATCCTCGGTCCTTCCGCCCTCGGCTTCCGTAACCGTGATGACGTCACTGAAATCTGCCGGCTGCTTGCTGCCAATGGCATCGACGTGCGTGTCGTGGCACCGCTCGGTGCCACCGTTGCGGATCTCGCCCGCCTGCCGGAAGCCGCCTTCAACATCGTGCTCTATCCCGAGATCGGCGACAGTGCGGCGCGCTATCTGAAGAAGACATTCGGCATGCCGTTCGTCTCGACCGTTCCGATCGGCATCGGTGCGACCCGCACTTTCCTCGCAGAGGTCCGAGCGCTCGCGGGTCTGCCCAGCGACCAGCCGGTCGGCGAGGCAGAAGACAGGGCGACCTGGTATTCGCGGTCAATCGACAGCAACTACCTGACCAACAAGCGTGTCTTCGTCTTCGGCGATGCGACCCATGCAATTGCTGCGGCCCGCATCGCTGCCCGAGAACTGGGCTTCAAGGTCTGCGGTCTCGGCACCTACATGCGCGAATTTGCCCGCGAAGTGCGTGAGGCGGCGGAAGAATTCGGCGTTGAAGCCTTGATTTCCGACGACCACCTCGACGTCGAACAGGCGATCATCGATGCCCGGCCCGAACTGGTGCTGGGCACGCAGATGGAGCGTCACATCGCCAAGCGGCTCAGGGTTCCCTGCGCTGTCATCTCGTCTCCGGTGCATGTCCAGGATTTTCCGGCCCGCTACTCACCGCAGATGGGCTTCGAGGGCGCAAACGTGATCTTCGATAGCTGGGTTCATCCGCTGATGATGGGGCTCGAAGAGCACCTCCTGCAGATGTTCCGCGACGACTTCGAGTTCAATGATGGGGCTCAGGCCTCGCATCTGCATGGCCACGCACCCGAGGCGACGGTATCGGTGGCAGAAACCACCGAAGCAGACGTGGCGGTGATGGCTGAAGCGCCCGCTGCCGATGCTGCCTGGACGCCGGATGCTGAGCGTGAACTGAAAAAGATCCCGTTCTTCGTGCGCGGCAAGGCCCGCCGCAACACTGAAATCTTCGCCGCCCGCAAGGGTATCCGCCCTATCACCGTGGAGACGCTGTATGACGCGAAAGCCCATTTCGCCCGCTGACAGCACCCCGGTCCGGGTGGTGTTCGTGACACTCGACAATCACATTGTCGCGGCCGTCGATGACGCGCGCCGCAGCCTTGCCAGAGATTTGCCCGGCCTGACGCTGTCGGTGCATGCGGCAACCGACTGGAACGACAATCCGGCAAGCCTCGAGGCTTGCCGCGCGGCGATCCTTGCCGGCGACATCATCATCGTTTCGATGATCTTCGTCGAAGAGCATGTGCGCGCCATCGCAGATGTGCTTGAGGCCCGGCATCGCGAATGCGACGCCATGGTCTGCTGCATGTCGGCAGGCACGGTGATGAAATACACGACCATGGGTCGCTTCAAGATGAGCGAGGAGCAGAAAGGTCCGCTCGCGCTCCTGAAGAAACTCCGCGGTAAAAGCTCGCGCGGGGGCAAGGACAGCGGCCGCACCGCCGGCGAGCGCCAGCTCGCCATGCTGCGCCGCCTGCCGCAATTGCTGCGCTTCATCCCGGGTACCGCGCAGGACGTGCGCAATTATTTCCTGACGCTGCAATACCGCATTGCGGCTTCGGATGAGAACATCGCCAATATGGTGCGCCTGCTGGTCGGCAAATATGCCAAGGGCGAGCGCAAAGGCCTCCAGGGCCGCATCACGGTCGGAGATCCGATCGAATATCCCGACATGGGCCTCTATCATCCGGGCCTCAAGCCACGGGTCACGACACAGCTTTCCAGCTTGCCACAGAAGGCTGGTGCGCGCGGTACGATCGGGCTTCTGCTTCTGAGAACCTACATCCTGTCGGGCGATACCGGCCATTACGACCGCGTCATCCGCGAGCTGGAAATGCGCGGCTTCAATGTCGTGCCTGTGTTTTCGAGCGGTCTCGACATGCGCGGCGCAATCGAACGCTTCATGACGCCGGCTGCCGGTGGTTCGCGCATCGACGCACTCTGCTCGCTGACGGGTTTCTCGCTGGTTGGCGGGCCGGCCTACAGCGATGCAGCCGCCGCTGCGCAGACACTGGCCGCCCTCGATGTTCCCTATTTCTCAGCGATGGCAACCGAATTCCAAAGCAAGGAAGTCTGGTTCTCGTCGACACAGGGGCTGACCCCCATCGAAACCACCCTGATGGTGGCAATTCCGGAACTCGACGGCTCCATCGGCTCGATGGTCTTCGGTGGCCGCTCCGACGCCGGCGGTGGCGCGCGCGCCTGCATCTGCTCGCGAGAGCTCGCGTCCTGCCCGTCCGGCCGAGCCTGCATGCAGCCGGATGACGAACGTGTCGTGCTGCTCGCCGATCGCCTTGCCGCCATGGTCGACCTTCGCCGCAAGGAGCGGGCGGAGCGTCGCATCGCGATTGCGATGTTCAACTATCCGCCGAACAGCGGCAGCATCGGTACCGCAGCTTATCTCTCCGTCTTCGAGAGCCTGTTCGAGACCATGCGCCGGCTGAAGGCCGAGGGTTACGATGTCGACTTGCCCGTCGATGCCGAAGCGCTGAAGGACGGCATTCTCGAAGGCAATTCAGCACTTTATGGCGTCGAGGCCAATGTCCATACGGTCATCTCGGTCGACCAGCATGTGCGCCACGAGAAACACCTTGCCGATCTCGAAGCGAAGTGGGGACCGGCACCGGGTCGCGTTCTCAGCAATGGGCGGGGCATTTTCGTGCTCGGCCGTCAGTATGGAAACCTGCTGATCGCGATCCAGCCGCCCTTCGGTTACGAGGGCGATCCGATGCGGCTGTTGTTCGAAGGCGGATTTGCCCCGAACCACGCCTTTGCGGCTTTCTACCGCTATCTGCGCGAAACCTACCGTGCCGATGCCGTCTTGCATTTCGGTACTCATGGCGCGCTCGAATTCATGCCTGGCAAGCAGGTCGGCCTTTCTGCCGATTGCTGGCCGGATCGCCTGCTCGGCGCCTTGCCCAACTTCTATCTCTACGCTGCCAACAATCCGTCTGAAGGCACGATCGCCAAACGTCGTTCGGCCGCGACGCTGATCTCCTATCTGACGCCGCCGATCACGCATTCCGGGCTCTACAAGGGCTTGAGCGAGCTGAAAGGCAGCCTGGACCGCTATCGCAGTGCAGCCCCCGAAGCGCGTGTCGAGCGGGAAAGGCTGTTCCAGCTCATTCAGGTCCAGGCCGAACAACTAGATCTGGGCAAGGATAGCCTCGGGCTTGCCGAAGCCGACATGGTGCAGGCGTTGGTCGCAGAAGTGGCTGAAGTCGAGTACGCGCTCATTCCGCACGGTCTGCACATTGCCGGTCGTGCGATGGACCAGGGCGAGCGCCTTGAAATGCTCGAACATGTTGCCGCCAATATGCCGGCGGTGCTTCGCCCAGATCTGACTTCCGATCTGCTTGGGACGATCGTCAAGGGTGACACCGCAGCGATCGCGCGGATCACGAAGAATGCTGTGGGCGAGCTCAAGGACAGCATCGACAAGCTGGTAACGATGAATCGGGAACTGGCATACAACGGCGAGATCGATGGTCTCGTGCGCGCTCTGGACGGCCGGTATGTCCTGCCGTCGCCGTCCGGTGACCTGTTGCGCACGCCCGAACTGCTGCCGACAGGCCGCAACATTCACGGCTTCGATCCCTTCGGCATCCCGAGTGCCTTCGCCATTCAGGATGGCGAACGCCAGGCCGCCAAGGTACTTGAACGCTATCTTGCCGCCGACGGACGCCTGCCGGAAACGGTGGCGGTGGTCCTGTGGGGTACCGACAATCTCAAGACCGGCGGTGCGCCTTTGGCGCAGGCCATGGCACTCATGGGCGCGCGTCCGAGGCTCGATGCCTATAACAGGGTGTGTGGCGCCGTTCTGGTACCGCTGGAAGAGCTGCAGCGTCCGCGCATCGATGCCGTCATGACCTTGTCGGGCATCTTCAGGGATCTTTTGCCGATCCAGGCGAGCATGCTGGCCGAGGCCAGCTACCTCGCAGCTGTCGCAGACGAGCCGGTCGAGATGAACTTCATTCGCAAACATGCGCTCGCCTATTGCGAGACACATGGCTGCGACATCGAGGCCGCGGCCTATCGCGTCTTCTCGAATGCCGATGGCGCCTATGGGTCGAACGTCAACATGCTGGTCGCGTCCTCCTCCTGGAGCGACGACGACGAGATCGCCCAGACCTACAGCAACCGCAAGAGCTTCGCGATCAACCGTCGCGGCAAGACGAGCCAGCAGGTCGAAGTGTTCGATGCGATGATCGGGCAGGTCGACATGGCTTACCAGAATCTCGACTCGGTCGAGATCGGTGTGACCACGATCGAGAACTATTTCGACACGCTGGGCGGCCTCACCAAGGCCGTGAGCCGAGCCAAGGGCGGCGCTTCCCTGCCAGTCTTCATCTCCGACCAGACGCAGGGGGAGGGACGTGTCCGTACCCTTGGCGAACAGGTGGCGCTCGAAACCCGCACCCGCACGCTGAACCCGAAATGGTTCGAAGGCATGCTGAAGCATGGCTACGAGGGCGTGCGCAACATCGAAACGCAGGTCACCAACACCTTCGGCTGGTCGGCGACGACAGGCGATGTCGACCCCTGGGTCTACCAGCAGATCACCGAAACCTTCGTGCTCGATACAGCGATGCGCGAACGGCTGGCCACACTCAACCCGGCCTCGGCCGCGAGGGTCGCCAACCGGCTGATCGAGGCGCATGAGCGCAACTATTGGCAGCCGGATGCAGAAACGCTCGCCGCCCTGAAACAGGCCGGTGAAGAATTGGAAGACCGTCTCGAGGGGCTGGTCAG
>JAIXSF010000221.1 GCA_027484835.1 Rhizobiaceae bacterium
AGTCGGGACGATGTTAATGGACCCTGTTGCGGCGGCGACTGGACCGGGCATAACGAGGCCGGGTTTCATCAAACATTGTGGCGGCTTTCTTTGAGGTGGAACGACGTTCTGACGACGTCGTCCGCGGCAGGAAATTTGTGCGATTTTTGACCGCCCGGCAGGGGTCTGGGTCTGGCGGCAATAATCTGTTAGTACTATATTTAGTGTTTGCAGCCACCATCACCACAATATACAGAGTGCCATCATCTCCGGATGAATCACCTGACGGACGACCAAGTCAACGGCTGCGCGACTTTCCCGCGCGACCGCAGCAATATTTACGCGCCGGTTTTCGGCGCCCTAGATCGAGGGACATAGGCAGATGCGCATTGAACGTCGCTTCACCAAACCGGGACAGTCCGCATACGCGGAGATCGAGTTCCGCAAGGCCATCAGCGAGATCAAGAACCCCGACGGCTCAATCGTATTTCGTCTTGCCGACATCGACGTGCCCGCTCAGTTCAGCCAGGTGGCAGCGGACATTCTCGCTCAGAAGTATTTCCGCAAGGCCGGTGTGCCGAAGGTGCTGAAGAAGGTTGAGGAGAACGATGTTCCTTCCTTCCTCTGGCGCTCGGTTGCCGACGAGAAGGCACTCGCCTCGCTTCCTGAAAACGAGCGTTATGGCTCGGAAACCGATGCTCGCCAGGTCTTCGATCGCCTGGCCGGCACCTGGGCCTATTGGGGCTGGAAGGGCAAGTATTTCTCCTCCGAAGAAGATGCTGCCGCCTTCAAGGACGAGCTTTCCTACATGCTCGCCACCCAGCGCGTTGCACCGAATTCCCCGCAGTGGTTCAACACCGGCCTGCATTGGGCCTATGGCATCGACGGCCCCGGCCAGGGCCATTTCTACGTCGACCCCTTCACCGGCAAGCTCGTCAAGTCGAAGTCGGCCTATGAGCACCCGCAGCCGCATGCCTGCTTCATCCAGTCCGTCGAAGACGACCTCGTCAACGAAGGCGGCATCATGGACCTCTGGGTCCGCGAAGCCCGTCTCTTCAAGTATGGCTCCGGCACCGGCTCCAACTTCTCCTATCTGCGCGGCGAAGGCGAAAAGCTGTCCGGCGGTGGCCGCTCGTCCGGCCTCATGTCCTTCCTGAAGATCGGTGACCGCGCAGCCGGCGCCATCAAGTCCGGCGGCACCACCCGTCGTGCGGCCAAGATGGTCGTGGTCGACATCGACCACCCGGATATCGAAGCCTATATCGACTGGAAGGTGAAGGAAGAGCAGAAGGTTGCAGCCCTCGTCACCGGCTCCAAGGTCGTCGCCAAGCATCTGAAGGCGATCATGAAGGCCTGCGTCAACTGCGAGGCTGACAACGGCGCCTGCTTCGACCCGAACGAGAACCCGGCCCTCAAGCGCGAAATCAAGGCCGCGAAGAAGGACCAGGTTCCGGAAAACTACATCAAGCGCGTCATCCAGTTCGCCCAGCAGGGCTACAAGGATCTTGATTTCAAGACCTATGACACCGACTGGGATTCGGAAGCCTATCTGACCGTCTCCGGCCAGAACTCCAACAACTCGGTCTCGCTGAAGGACGACTTCCTGCGCGCCGTCGAGAATGATGGCGACTGGAACCTCACCGCCCGCAAGGACGGCAAGGTGATGAAGACCCTGAAGGCCCGCGACCTCTGGGACAAGATCTCCTATGCCGCCTGGGCATCTGCAGATCCTGGCCTGCACTTCAACACAACGATGAACGACTGGCACACGTCGCCGGCAGCCGGCCCGATCCGCGCGTCGAACCCGTGCTCGGAATACATGTTCCTCGACGACACAGCCTGCAACCTGGCTTCGCTGAACCTGCTCCGCTTCAAGGATCAGAAGACCAAGAACATCGACATCGCCGATTACGAACACGCCGTTCGTCTTTGGACCGTCGTGCTCGAAGTCTCGGTCATGATGGCGCAGTTCCCGTCGCGCCAGATTGCCGAACGCTCGTACGAATACCGCACGCTCGGCCTCGGCTATGCCAATATCGGCGGCCTGCTGATGTCCTCGGGCATCCCCTATGATAGCGCCGAAGGCCGTGCCATCGCCGGTGCGCTCACCGCCATCATGACCGGCGTCTCCTATGCAACCTCTGCCGAAATCGCCTCGGAACTCGGCCCCTTCCCGGGCTTTGCGCCGAACCGCGACAACATGCTGCGCGTCATCCGCAACCATCGCCGCGCAGCGCTCGGCCTGTCGGACGGCTATGAAGGCCTCTCCGTCAACCCGGTCCCGCTCGTCCATGCCGAATGCACGGATCCGGCCCTGATCGCCCATGCGACGGCTGCCTGGGACAAGGCACTCGAGCTCGGCGAAAAGCATGGCTACCGCAATGCCCAGGTCTCGGTCATCGCGCCGACCGGCACGATCGGTCTCGTCATGGACTGCGACACGACCGGCATCGAGCCCGACTTCGCACTCGTGAAGTTCAAGAAGCTCGCCGGTGGCGGCTACTGCAAGATCGCCAACGCTGCCGTTCCGGAAGCGCTGCGCACGCTCGGCTACTCGGAAAGCCAGATCGCCGAGATCGACGCCTATGCCGTCGGCCATGGCAACCTGAACCAGGCGCCGGGCATCAACCCCTCGACGCTTCGTGCCAAGGGCTTCACCGACGAGAAGATCGAAGCCGTCAACGGCGCGCTGAAGGCTGCCTTCGACATCAAGTTCGTCTTCAACCAGTGGACGCTCGGCGCCGACTTCCTCAAGGAAACCCTGAAAGTTTCCGAGGAGCAGCTCGCCGACATGAGCTTCAACCTGCTCGACCACATGGGCTTCTCGAAGAAGGACATCGAAGCCGCCAACATCCACGTCTGCGGTGCGATGACGCTTGAGGGCGCCCCCTTCCTCAAGAAGGAGCACCTGCCCGTCTTCGATTGCGCCAATCCGTGCGGCAAGATCGGCAAGCGTTATCTCTCGGTCGAATCCCACATCCGCATGATGGCAGCGGCCCAGCCGTTCATCTCGGGTGCGATCTCCAAAACGATCAACATGCCGAACGAAGCCACGGTCGAAGATTGCGGCTCCGCCTACATGCTGTCCTGGAAGCTGGCACTGAAGGCCAATGCGCTTTACCGCGACGGCTCGAAGCTCTCCCAGCCGCTCAACGCCTCGCTGATCGAGGACGAGGATGACGAGGACGGCGTCGACGAACTGCTCCAGCAGCCGATGGCGGCTCAGGCGGTCACGATCACGGAACGCATCGTCGAGCGCATCGTCGATCGTGTCGTGCGCGAACAGGAAAAGCTGCCGACCCGCCGCAAGGGTTATACCCAGAAGGCCAAGATCGGTGGTCACACCATCTTCCTGCGCACCGGCGAATATGACGACGGCCGTCTCGGCGAAATCTTCCTTGACATGAACAAGGAAGGCTCGGCCCTGCGCGCCTTCATCAACAACTTCGCCATCTCCGTCTCGCTCGGCCTGCAGTATGGCGTGCCGCTCGAGGAATATGTCGACGCGTTCACCTTCACCAAGTTCGAGCCGGCCGGCATGGTCACCGGCAACGACGCGATCAAGAATGCGACGTCAATCCTCGACTACGTCTTCCGCGAACTGGCGATCTCCTATCTCGGCCGCCACGACCTCGCGCATGTCGACACCTCGGACTTCTCCAACACCGCGCTTGGCCGCGGCATGAAGGAAGGCAAGGCCGACGTCGTCTCCAAGGGTCTGACCCGCGGTTACAAGCCGACGCTCGTCTCCAGCCACGTCCCGGCTGCAGTCGGGTCCGACCCGAAGGGTGCTGCAACCGCGATCCCGGCCAAGGCATCCGCCACGGTCACCGCCTTCTCGTCTTCGGGCGCCACCGCCCGCAAGCTCGACGTCACGACCGCGATCGCCACTTCTGAAGTCGTGTCCTTCAAGCGCGACTACGAGGAACGCGCCCAGGAACTGGCCGAGGAGATCGCCGAAGAAAGCGTCTTCACCGACGCCGCCGCCGACGAGGCAGCCGCCGCCAAGGCCGACGCCAAGAAGCTCGAAGCCACGCGCCGCATGCGCTCGATCGCGCAGGGCTATACGGGCAACATGTGCTCGGAATGCCAGAACTTCACGATGGTGCGGAACGGCACTTGCGAGAAGTGCGATACTTGTGGCGCGACGAGCGGGTGCAGCTGATCAGCTGAGAGTTGAACGAGATTTCGGCCCGGGGGAAGCCTCGGGCCGAAGTGCAAATTGGGGGATAGATGGCGAAAATCGGGAAAAGTTGCTTTGTAATCGGCCCCATAGGCGCCCCTGACACGCCAACCCGCAAAGCAGCGGATTGGTTGTTAAACGGCATTATAAAGCCCGCGTTGTCGGATTATGCTGATCTACGCATTTGGCGAGCCGACGAAGACAGCCAACCTGGTATGATCACAGACAAAC
>JAIXSF010000340.1 GCA_027484835.1 Rhizobiaceae bacterium
CTCAATGTTCGCGCCATGATCCGCACCATTCGTGCGGTGCTGCCCGCGATGCTGGAACGCGGCGACGGCTCGATCATCAACATGGCCTCCGTGGCCAGCACCATCAAGGGCGTACCGAACCGCTTCGCCTATACCGTCACCAAGGCAGCCGTGATCGGCCTCACCAAGTCGGTCGCTGCCGATTATGTCACGCAGGGCATCCGCTGCAATGCCATCTGCCCGGGCACGGTGGAAAGCCCCTCGCTGCAGGATCGCATGCGCGCCCAAGGCGACTATGACGCCGCCCGTGCCGCCTTCATCGCCCGCCAGCCCATGGGGCGGCTGGGCACCCCGGAAGAAATTGCCGACCTTGCCGTCTATCTCGCCGGCGCCACCTACACTTCGGGCCAAGCCTATGCCATCGACGGCGGCTGGACGATCTAATATTCAGGAAGGAATACGACCATGAAACTGATGCGCGTCGGCCCGCTCGGCCAGGAAAAGCCTGCGATCCTCGACAAGGACGGCAAGATCCGTGACCTCTCGGCCCACGTGACCGACATCGGCGGCGCCGCCATCTCGCCGGAGGGCCTGGCCAAGATCGCGGCTCTCGACCTCTCCTCGCTGCCGGAAGTCGCTGCCGACCGCATCGGCGCCTGCGTTGCCGGCACCGGCAAGTTCATCTGCATCGGCCTCAACTATTCCGACCACGCCGCCGAAACCGGCGCTGCCGTTCCGCCGGAGCCGGTCATCTTCATGAAGGCGACCTCGGCCATCTGCGGCCCCAACGACGACGTCCTGATCCCGCGCACCTCGGAAAAGACCGACTGGGAAGTCGAACTCGGCGTCGTCATCGGCAAGACTGCGAAATATGTATCCGAAGCCGACGCCATGGATTATGTCGCCGGCTACTGCGTCTCCCACGACGTCTCGGAACGCGCCTTCCAGACGGAGCGCGCGGGACAGTGGACCAAGGGCAAGTCCTGCGACACCTTCGGCCCGATCGGCCCATGGCTCGTCACCAAGGACGAAATCGCCGATCCCCAGAACCTCAAGATGTGGCTCTCGGTCAACGGCAAGATGATGCAGGACGGCTCGTCGAAGACCATGGTCTACGGCGTCGCCCACCTCGTCTCCTATCTCAGCCAGTTCATGAGCCTGCATCCCGGCGACGTCATCTCGACCGGCACGCCTCCGGGCGTCGGCCTCGGGATGAAGCCGCCGCAGTTCCTGAAGGCCGGCGACGTGGTCGAGCTCGGCATCGAGGGGCTCGGTACACAGAAGCAGACGTTCAAGGCCGATGTCTGAGTTCAACTTTCAGGACCGCTTTGACCCCGCCCTCGTGGCGGGGTCTTGCGTTTAAGACCCATGAGCAGAAGCAGGATTTCGAGTCGGCTCTGTCTATGTGGACATGGATTGGCGTTCACCCTATCTTGCATGAAGGTATCACCCGGTATTTTGGAGCCACCATGGCAACTTCGCTGAAGATCGATGACGCCTTGAAAGAACGAGTGCAGCAACTGGCCAACGAACGCAAACGCTCTGCGCACGGGCTGATGCTTGAAGCCATTGAGCAATACGTGGAGCGCGAAGAGGCGCGCGAAAACTTCACGCGAGAGGCACTGGCATCCTGGACCGCTTACAAGGAAACCGGCCGCCATCTGACGCTAGATGAAGTCGGCGGCTGGATGGAAACGTGGGGCACAGATGCCGAAAAAGCGGTGCCCGAGTGCCACGAATAATCGTCACGGAGGGAGCGGCAATCGGTTTGAAGCGTTGCCGACAATTCCTTGCTGCTAGGCCTTCTGAAGCAGCCAGGAAAGCTGCCCAGACGATTATCCAACAATTCAAGCTGCTCCAAACCAACCCGGAAATTGGAAGATTATCAGAACATGCGCCCGAACTCCGGGAGCTGTCTATTAACTTCGGTGCGTCCGGTTATGTCGCGCTGTATCGATACGAGGCGTCGGACGACACCGTTTATATCCTCGCCTTCAGGCATCAGCGAGAAGCAGGTTACTGACGCTGCGACAAGTCTGGTTGCCATCCAAACAATTCAACCAACAAAAAACCGGGCGTCGCCACCCGGCTTCTACTTTTGAGCGCTGCCTGACCACCCTGGTCGTTAAGATCAGAAACTGTAATTCACGCCAACCCGGAACAGGTGGCTTGAAGGGTCGGACTTGTAGCTATCAGTCGGACTGACCGTCCCGAGCGGGGAGGTGCGTTGACGGTAATCGGTGTAGAGATATTCGGCCTTGAAGCTCAGCGCGTCGGTCATGGCATATTCGGCACCCACGCCGGCAACGTAACCGAAGTAGGTCTGCTGATCCTGGCCGTCGATCGCCCCTAGGATCGGATCGACGCCACCCTTGCCACCGGCCACGGCAAGACCGCCGGTCACGTAAAGCAGCGTGCGGTCCATGGCGACACCGACGCGCGCGCGCGCCGTACCCTGCCAGCCCAGTTCATAGTAGCAGTTCTGTGCCGGGAAGCCTTCACAGGCTTTGTCGCCCTTGGCCTTCGCCCAGGATACATCCGCCTCGACGCCGTAGACCATGTTGCCGTTCTGGATGTTGTAACCCGCCGTGACCCCGGCCAGACCGCCGCGCAAGGGCGTCTCCGAAAACAGTGCACCGGAACCCGTCTGCGTTTCCACTTCGCCGACGGCACCACCGCCGACAATGCCGACATAGCCGCCGCCCCAGTCGTGAATGATGTCGGCGACCCCGCCCTGTGGCGGAAGCGGCTGGGCAATGTCTGCGGCGCCGAGATCGGCAGACATCGCCGATGTCGCGATGAAACCAGCGGAAAGACTGGCGAAAATCAGTTTTGTGTTCACGAAAACTCCTGCGGTAACAAGCACTTCCTTCTTAAGAGCGGCATGGTTAACGCCTGGTTCTCGTCAGCAACTCCTGGAAGCAGAAAAGCCGGGCGTTACCACCCGGCTTTAGACATTTGGTCTGATCCGAAGCTTACTTGATCAACGGCAGGATGCTGTCGATCGACTTCTTCGCGTCACCGTAGAACATCCGCGTATTTTCCTTGTAGAACAGCGGGTTCTCGATGCCGGAATATCCGGTGCCCTGGCCCCGCTTGGAGACAAAGACCTGCTTTGCCTTCCAGACTTCCAGCACGGGCATGCCGGCGATCGGCGAATTCGGGTCTTCCTGGGCAGCCGGGTTGACGATGTCGTTCGAGCCGATGACGATGACGACGTCCGTTTCCGGGAAGTCCTCGTTGATCTCGTCCATTTCCAGAACGATGTCGTAGGGCACCTTGGCTTCCGCGAGCAGCACGTTCATGTGGCCCGGCAGACGACCGGCAACGGGGTGGATGGCGAAGCGCACCGTCTTGCCCGCGGCCCGCAGCTTGCGGGTGAGCTCCGACACTGACTGCTGGGCCTGCGCCACTGCCATGCCGTAGCCCGGAACAATGATCACGCTGTCGGCGTCGTTGAGCGCGTTGGCAACGCCGTCGCCGTCGATCGCGATCTGCTCGCCGACGACTTCCATCTGCGGGCCCGTGGTCCCGCCGAAGCCGCCGAGAATGACCGACACGAAGCTTCGGTTCATCGCCTTGCACATGATATAGGACAGGATCGCACCCGACGAACCGACCAGCGCGCCGACGACAATCAGAAGATCGTTCGACAGCGAGAAACCGATGGCCGCAGCCGCCCAGCCGGAATAGCTGTTCAGCATCGACACGACCACCGGCATGTCGGCGCCACCGATGCCCATGATCAGGTGGTAACCGATGAAGAGCGCCAGAAGCGTCATCAGGATCAGCGTCCAGCTGCCGGCACCGTTGAAGTAGAGTACCAGCAGGATCAGCGAACCGAGAGCGGCACCGGCATTCAGCAGGTGACCGCCCGGGAGCTTCTTCGCCTTGCCATCGACTTTGCCCGCCAGCTTGCCATAGGCGACGACCGAACCAGTGAAGGTCACAGCACCGATGAAGACGCCGAGGAAGACCTCGACCTTCAGAACGGCGATTTCGGCCCCGGTCTTTTCGGCAATCTTCAGGGCAAAGCCGGCAAAGTCGGCGAACAGGTTCGCCTGACCGGCCTGAGCCGCGCACGCGACGGCGCTCAGCGGATCGCAGCTGGTCAGGCCGGCGTCGGCAAGCGTGCTGGCGATACGCCACATCTCGATTTCGGCATTGAATCCGATGAAGACGGCAGCAAGACCGACCAGCGAATGCATGGCGGCGACAAGCTGTGGCATCTCGGTCATCTGGACGCGCTGGGCAACGACCCAGCCGATAGCGCCACCGATGGCGATCATCACGACCGAGACGAACCAGTTGCCCGCACCAGGGCCATAAAGCGTTGCGACGACCGCAAGCCCCATGCCGACGATGCCGTACCAGACGGCGCGCTTGGCGCTTTCCTGGCCAGAGAGGCCGCCAAGCGACAGGATGAAGAGAACGGCTGCGACGACATAGGCCGCTGTGGTGAATCCGTATTCCATGTGTGTGTCCCCTCCCCTAACTCAAGACTTCTGGAACATGGCGAGCATGCGCCGGGTGACCATGA
>JAIXSF010000290.1 GCA_027484835.1 Rhizobiaceae bacterium
GGCCGTCAGGGCCTGATGGGGCGGCTCTCGGATCTGTTCTGGCGGAGGCCCAACCTGCTGCTGGTTCTGATGCTGGTGCCGCCCCTGCTCTGGCTCGGCATCATCTATGTCGGCTCGCTGGTGGCACTGCTCCTGCAGAGCTTCTTCTCGATCGACGAATTCTCCGGGCTGATCAACTACGAGTTCACGCTCGCGACCTATGGCGAACTTCTGCGCCCGGCCAATTTCGACATCATCCTGCGCACGCTGCTGATGTCGGCTGCAGTCACCCTCGCCTCTGCCATCATCGCCTTCCCGATTGCCTACTACGCCGCGCGTTATGCCAAGGGCCGCTGGAAGGCCGTCTTCTATCTCGGCATCATGCTGCCGCTCTGGTCGAGCTATCTCGTCAAGGTCTATGCCTGGAAGCTGATCCTCGCGAAGGAAGGCATCCTCACCTGGATCTTCGAGAAGCTGCATTTGACCTGGCTGCTCGACGGGCTGCTCGCCATCCCGGTCATCGGCGGCAACTCCCTGTCGATCAGCTATCTCGGCACCTTCATCGTCTTCGTCTATGTCTGGCTGCCCTTCATGATCCTGCCGATCCAGGCAGCACTGGAACGTGTGCCCGGCAACCTGATCGAAGCATCAGGCGACCTCGGCGCCGATAGCCGCCAGACCTTCCGGCATGTGCTCTTTCCGCTGGCACTGCCCGGCATTGTCGCCGGCTCGATCTTCACCTTCTCGCTCACCATGGGCGATTACATCATCCCGCAGATCGTCGGCACCTCCAGGCTCTTCATTGGTCAGGCCGTCTATGCCCAGCAGGGCACCGCCGGCAACATCCCTCTTGCCGCCGCTTTCTCGGTTGTGCCGATCGTCATCATGGGCATTTATCTCACCATCGCCAAACGCATGGGGGCCTTCGATGCGCTCTGACCGCGCCCAGTCATCAGGCCTGTCCTTGAAGATCGCCGCCGGCGCCGGCCTCGCCTTCCTGCACCTGCCGATCCTTCTGATCTTCGTCTATGCCTTCACAACGGAGGAAAAGAGCTTCCAGTGGCCACCGCCGGGCTTCACCACCAAGTGGTTCGCCGTCGCCTGGAACCGGCCGGATATCTGGGAAGCGCTGACACTCTCGGTCAAGGTCGCCAGCATCGCCACGGTCATCGCCCTTGTCCTCGGCACCCTTGCTGCCGCCGCAGTGGCCCGCACCAAGTTCTTCGGCCGCGAAGTGATCTCGTTGCTCGTGATCCTGCCGATCGCGCTGCCCGGCATCATCACCGGCATTGCACTGCGCTCGGCCTTTTCGCTGGCGGAGATCCCCTTCTCCTTCTGGACGATCATCCTCGGCCACGCGACCTTCTGCGTCGTCGTTGTCTACAACAATGCGGTTGCCCGCTTCCGTCGCACCTCCGGCTCGCTGATCGAGGCTTCGATGGATCTTGGCGCGGATGGTTTCCAGACCTTCCGCTATGTGATCCTGCCAAACATTGCGACAGCCCTTCTCGCCGGCGGCATGCTCGCCTTCGCGCTCTCCTTCGACGAGGTCATCGTCACCACGTTTACCGCCGGCCAGCAGTCGACGCTGCCGATCTGGATGCTGGAAGAACTGATCCGACCGCGCCAGCGCCCGGTCACCAATGTGGTCGCCATAGTCGTGGTGATCGTCACGTTCCTGCCGATCCTGGCGGCCTACTATCTGACCCGTGATACCGACCAGATCGCGGGCAGCGGCAAATGAACCACCGGAACCCTGCGGCGAAAGCCGCGCGGTCTCGCAAATCGAAGTCTGATAAAAGGGAGAACAACATGGACACCCAGATGCTGATCGGCGCCAAGTTCGAAGCCGGCACAGAGACGGACGAAAAGATCCTCAATCCCAAGACCGGCGATGTCATCGTCGATCTTCCGGAAGCCTCGCTTGCCCAGGTTGAAGCAGCGGTCGACGCCGCCGAAGGCGCCTTCGTTTCCTGGTCGCAGACGACACCGGGCCAGCGCGCTGGCTATCTGCTCGCCATTGCCGATGCGATCGAAAAGGACGCGGCCGCTTTTGCAGCGCTTGAAAGCCTCAACTGCGGCAAGCCGATCAACGCCGTTCTCAATGATGAAATTCCGGCGGTCGTGGACTGCTACCGCTTCTTCGCCGGCGCAATCCGCACGCTGCAGGCCCCGGTTGCAGGCGAATACCTGCCGGGCTTCACCTCGATGATCCGCCGCGATGCCGTCGGCGTCGTCGGCTCGATCGCGCCCTGGAACTACCCGCTGATGATGATGGCCTGGAAGCTGGCACCGGCGCTTGCCGGCGGCAACACCATCGTTTTCAAGCCCTCCGAACAGACGCCGCTGACGGCCCTCAAGCTCGCCAAGGTCATGGCAGACATCCTGCCCGAAGGCGTGGTCAATGTCGTGCTCGGCCGCGGCGAAAGCGTCGGCAACGCGCTGATCAACCACCCGAAGATTTCGATGGTGTCGATCACCGGCGATATCGCGACCGGCAAGAAGGTCCTGACCGCAGCGGCCAAGACCGTCAAGCGCACGCATCTCGAGCTCGGCGGCAAGGCGCCCGTCATCATCCATGACGATGCCGATATCGAGGCCGCCGTCTCCGCCATTCGCACCTTCGGCTACTACAATGCCGGCCAGGACTGCACCGCCGCCTGCCGTATCTACGCGAGCGACAAGATCTACGACCGCTTCGTCGCGGACCTCGCCAGCGCCGTCTCGACCATCAAGTTCAACCAGGCCGACGACGCCGAAAACGAGATCGGCCCGCTGATTTCCAAGCGCCAGCGCGACCGCGTCGAAAGCTTCGTCACGCGCGCGGCCGAACACAAGCATATGGAAGTGGTCGCCGGCGGCAAGCTAGGCTCCGACAAGGGCTTTTTCTACACCCCGACGGTCATTGCCGGCGCGACCCAGGACGACGAAATCGTCCGTCGCGAAGTCTTCGGCCCGGTCGTTTCCGTGACCCGCTTTACGGAAGCAGAGCAGGCAGTCGCCTGGGCAAACGACAGCGACTATGGCCTTGCCTCCTCCGTCTGGACCAAGGACATCTCGCGCGCCATGCAGACTGCCGCCAAACTCCGTTACGGCTGCACCTGGATCAACACCCACTTCATGCTCTGCAATGAGATGCCGCATGGCGGCATGAAACAGTCCGGCTACGGCAAGGATCTGTCGCTCTACTCGCTGGAGGACTACACGACCGTCCGCCACGTGATGATCGCGCACTAAGGCCCCTTTTGAGGGTACAGCATCTGACGCCTGTCATCCCCTGGGGCACATCCGGGAGATGACAGGCAGTGCCCTCGTTTACCCTGACAGACCAAACCGGTGGCACCCTGCCGCTCTCCCTCGTATCATGATGCGGAATCAGGAGAGCAAGATGCGCTGCAATCGCCCGGATAACAGACGCGACAACCGCAAGGCCGCAGTAGCAGCCACGGTTCTTATGTCGATGATCGCGCTCCTCGCCATTCCAGCCGCGGCCCAGCAGCCACAAGTAATCCCCGCTCCGGAGATTGGCAGCGATGGCGAACTGATGGATACCTATCTCTGGCATGTCCGTGGGTTACCGCCCGGCCAACGCCTGCCGGTCCATTCCGGCGCCGGCCCGAATTTCCGCGTTATCCATGCCCTCGACGAGGGCACGCCGATCGAACGTCTCTCCTGCCGGGACAGCCGTGGCGGCTACTGGTGCCGCGTGGCCACCGTCGATCTCCCGCGCATTTCCGGCTGGGTCGACGGCCGCTTTCTCCTCGAAGAGGCGGGCTTCGCACCGCCGGACGACGTGCGCAATCCGGCCTTCGAGCCGGAAATCGTCATCGATCCTTTCTCCCGTCCGAGAAGGCCGTAAGGCATCATTACCGCTCGAACGGATCCGTCTTCAGACAGCATCCGGGCACCGCGTTAAGAAGACGTCACAACAAGAAAGACCCCGGCTTTTTGCCGGGATCTTTTTGGTTCACAGTCCTGTCCCGAACTGGAAAGCCAGGGTCAGATCGACTGGTAGGCCGCAATCACGGCAGCCAGCTGCTGGGAGTTCATCGACTGGATCTGCGGCGCCGTGAACGCAAGGATCTGGCTGCTGTTCAGATCATCGATATCCTGCGTCGAAAGACCTGCGATCGAACGGGAATTGATGGCGGCGATGTCTTCCACCGAGAACAGTTGCAGGTCCGCACCCTCGAGGGCTGCGATCGAGGTCGAACTGAGGGCCGCAACCTGAGCCGGGGTCAGCGCTTCGATCTGAGCGGTTGTCATCGCAGCAAGCTGGTCGGTGGATAGCGCGCCGATGACCCGTGAACTCAGCGCAGCAACCCGGGCTGTGTTCAGCGCGACGATGCTCTGGGTCGAGAGGTTGCGAATCTGCGCCGACGTCAGGGCGCCGAACTGAACGCTCGACATGCTGCCGATCTGATCAGAGGTCAGCGCCCGGATCTGCGCCGAGGTGAGAGCGCTCACCTGCGCCGTGCTCAATCCAGCAAGCCGCGCGCTATCGAGGGCAGCGATGGTTGCCGTCGACAGGCCGACGATGGCGCGGGAGCTGATCGCGGCAAAATCCGACGGGTCAAGCGCATTCAGGTCCTCGGTCGTCAGGCCGGCGATTGCCGCGCTGGAGAGAAGTGCCAGCTGGCCGGTCGTGAGCGCACCGATCTGGGCCGAAGAAAGAGCAGTGATTTGCCCTGAATCGAGGCCGCTGAAGGCACGAGTGCTGATCGCAGCCACCTGGCCGGTCGAGAGCGAGGCCAGCGTTGAAGTCGTGATCGCCCGCACCTGCGTGCTGGTGAGAGCGCTGATGGCGCCACTTGTCAGGCCGTTGAAATGATCGCTGGTCAGGCTGGCGATCTGTCCGGTGGTCAGCACGGCCAGCTGCGCGGAGGTCAACCCCGCCAGCTGGGCGGTTTCCAGGCTAGCGAACTGGGCTGGCGTGATCGACGCTATGGTGCGCGTGCTGAGAACGGCCAGTTCCGACGAAGTCAACGTGTCGAGCTGTTCGTTGCTTAGCACTGCGCTGCCGATCGCCGCCAGCTGGGTCGTGCTGAGGGCCGCAAACTCCTGGCTGCCAACCGCCGACCAAGTGGTGCTGGCAAGGCTCGAGATCGCCCGCGTGCTCAAGGACTGGATCTGGCCGGTCGACAGGGACCCGAATTGCTGGGGTGTCAAGGCCTTGACCTGACTGCTGGTCATTCCGGCGATCGCAGCCGGTGTCAGCGCGTCGAACTGCGCGGTCGTCATTACCGCAAGCTGCGAGGAGTTCAGAGCTGCCAGCTGCGTGCTGGAGAGCCCGACCAGCTGGGCAGATGTCAGAGCTGCGATGCCGCTGGCCGGAAGCGACACAATGAACCGGGTGGGCAGGGTGGCAATCTCTGACGAGGTCAGCGTGCCAACCGCAGCGGTCGTCAGCCCGCGAACTGCCGTCGAGCTCAACGCAGCCAGCTGCCGGGTCGTCAGGGCGTCAAAGGCCGAAGTGCTGAGGGCAGCCACCTGCTGCGACTTCAGGGTGGCAATGCCGGCCGTGCTGATGGATGCGATCTGTGCCGTATCGAGGGACGCGAAGGCGTCTGCCGACAGTGCTCCGAACTGGCTTGGCGAAAGCGCACCGATCTGGGCGGTCGTGAAACTGTTCAACTGGTCGCTGCTGAGCGCACCGATGAGGGTGGTCGACAGGGCGGCGATCTGGGCCGACGACAGACCGATCAACTGTGCCGAAGTCAGGGACGCGAACTTGCCGATCGTCAGAGCAGCCAGCGAACGGGTCTGCAGCGCAGCAATATCGGCGGAATCGAAAGTCGCCAAATCCTCGGAACCGAGAGCGGCGACAGAAGCCGACGAAAGGGCTGCGATCTGTCCGGTCGACAGAACGGCAATCTGGGCCGAGGTCAGGGCCGCGATCTGATCGGAGCTGAGCGCCGCCACGGCGCGCGTGTTCAGCGCTGCAATGAGGGTGGTGGGAATATTGCCGATCACCGCCGTGGAGATGCCACGCATGGCGCTGGAGGTCAGGGCGTTGAACTCCGCGGTCGTGAAGGTCTGCAGGTCCGCCGCCGACAGAGCGGCGACATCGGCCGATGAGAGTGCCGCAATCTGGGCCGACGTCAGAGCCTCGATCTGCGCGGTGGTCATGGCATCGAGCTGTGCGCTCGTCAGCGCACCGACGGCACGGCTGCTGAGGGCGGAGATCTGTGCAGTCGTAAGAGTGGAGATGCTACCCAGGGGAAGAGCAGCAATCTGCGATGAGGTGAGCGCCGCGACCTGCGTATTGCTCAGACCACCGATTTGAGCGCTGCTGAGCGCACCGATGAGGGTGGTCGACAGGGCGGCGATCTGGGCCGACGACAGA
>JAIXSF010000400.1 GCA_027484835.1 Rhizobiaceae bacterium
GCGCATCCGGCGCGCGTCGGTTCGCCACCGGCTTTCGTCCCAGTGTTCCGGATAGTAGCAGACGCCCAGCATTATCGTGTCAGATCCCCATTGATGACGGCCTTGCCGTCCTTGTCGAACAGATGGCAGGCCTTGGCATTGAAGCCGAGGCGCAGCGTCTGGCCAGGCTTTTCGCTGGCGAGACCATCGGCCTTCACCGAAAGCTCAGAACCATCGGCGAGTGTCACGAAGAACAGCGTCTCCGAACCCAGATATTCGGCAAGCTTGACGGTCGCCTCGATGACGACATCGCCCTTGCCGGTCGCATCGATATGCTCGGGGCGGAGACCGAAGGTCATCTCACCAGCCGGAACGCTCGCCCCATGCGTCGGGATCGAGATATCGGCCCCGGGCAGACGCACCACGGCAGCACCCTCGGCAGAAGACACCTGCACCTTCAGGAAGTTCATCTTCGGCGAACCGATGAAGCCGGCAACGAAGAGATTATTCGGGCGGTGATAGAGCTCCAGCGGCGAGCCGACCTGCTCGATCTTGCCGGCGGACAGCACGACGATCTTGTCGGCCATGGTCATGGCTTCGACCTGGTCATGCGTGACGTAGATCATCGTTGCCTTTAGGTCCTGGTGCAGCTTGGAAAGCTCCGTGCGCATCTGGACGCGCAGCGCCGCATCGAGGTTCGACAACGGCTCGTCGAACAGGAAGACTTCCGGATTGCGCACGATCGCACGACCGATGGCCACGCGCTGGCGCTGGCCGCCCGAAAGCTGGCCAGGCTTGCGATCGAGAAGCGGCTCCAGTTGCAAGAGCTTGGCAGCAACAGCCGTCCGCTCCGCAATCATCGCCTTCGAATGACCGGTCATCTTAAGGCCAAATCCGATGTTTTCCGAGACCGTCATGTGCGGATAGAGGGCGTAGGACTGGAAAACCATGGCCACACCCCGTTCGGATGGGCCGATGCTGGTCATGTCCTTGCCGCCGATCGCGAGCGAACCCTCGGTGATATCCTCGAGGCCGGCGATCATCCGCAGAAGCGTGGACTTGCCACAGCCGGACGGGCCGACGAACACGCAGAACTCGCCGTCCTTGACGTCGAGATCGACGCCCTTGATGACGCTCAAGGCGCCGAATTGTTTCTTGACGCCGCGCAGGCTCACGTCAGCCATGGGTATTGCCTCCCTTTGAAGGAATGAGTTCGAGGAGCAAAGCGCTTTCGGGCCGCAGCATCGGCAGCGGCAGCCCCGACAGGCCGGCATTGGCGAGATCGAAACTGATCGCGCCTGACAGAAGCCTCTTCTGCCCCTCGGAAATGCGGATGAATTCTGGTTCGACCGGAAGGATCTGCGAGACGCTCCACCGCCCGCCGATCTGCGTCACGCTCTCGGGCAGCTTCAGCGGTGCGGGCTGTTCGCCCACCATCTGCGGCCCCTGCGCCACAATGACAACGATGCGCTCGGCGCTTGCCGTACCCCAGACATACCGTCCGTCGAGTGGCTCCAGCCGGAACGAAGCGCCCGGTGCATGGAAGAGCCCGCGAAGACGCTTGTAGGTCTCGATATAGACCTTCAGTTCATCGCGCTCTTCGTCCGAAAGCTCCAGGGGATTGAGCTCGACACCGAGATGATAGGCAAGCGCCACAAGGGCCCGGAATGACAGGCTGTGACGGCGGCCCGTCTGGTGGTTTGGCGATGCGGAGATATGGGATCCCAAGATCTCCGGCGGCACGAAGACGGTTGCGCCGCGCTGAATTTCCAGCCGCTCCAGAGCGTCGGTGCAATCCGAGGTCCACACACGATGCGTGCGGGCGAGCGCGCCGTAGTCGATACGACCGCCGCCGGATGCACAGCTCTCGATCTCAACATCGGGATGGGCAGCACGAACACGGTCCATCAGCGCATAGACAGCGCGCGTCTGCGCCGCGATCTTCGCCTTGCCATCGCGACCCGCGGCATGCGTCAGATCGCGATTCATGTCCCACTTGATGTAGGAGATGGCATGATTGGAGAGCACGGCGTCGATCTTGCCGAAGAGATAGTCCGACACCTCGGGACGCGTCAGATCCAGAACCAGCTGGGTGCGCGATTCAAGGATCGGACGCCCTTCGATCGTCAATGCCCAATCCGGATGCGCCTTGTAGAGCTCGGAGACGGGGTTGACCATCTCAGGCTCGAACCAGATGCCAAACTGCATGCCGAGCCCGGTCACGTGATCGACGAGCGGCTTCAGACCTTCAGGATATTTCCGCGGATCGATATCCCAGTCGCCAAGGCTCGTTGTGTCGTCGTCACGCTTGCCGAACCAGCCATCATCGAGCACGAAGCGCTCGATGCCGAGTTCGGCAGCTGCCGTCGCCTGGGCTTTGAGCGAATCCATCTGGTGGTCGAAATAATTGCCTTCCCACGTGTTGAGCGTCACCGGCCGGGGGCTCATGCTGCCGCCCGGCCAGGTGGTCAGCTCCTCGCGCACGAAAGCGTGGAAGTCTTCGGTATCCGCGCCGGCATAGGCAACAGGGCTTTCATAGCTTTCGCCCGGTCCAAGGATGATCTCGCCCGGTTCGAACAGCTCACCGAGGTGCACGAGACGCCGTCCGTCATCAGCCCGGTCGATCACCATCTGGTGGTTGCCGCTGAAGCCGAGCGTCACGCCGAAGATCTGGGTCTCGCTTTCGAGGAACAGCATCGGGAAGCGATCATGCGAGGTGCGGCCACGACGATTTTCCTGGATCCACGTACCATTGCCGAGAAGCTCGCGCCGTGTCTGGAATTCGCGACCCCAGATGCCGGTGAAGCTCATCACCTGCAGGTCACCGGCGGGCGCGAGGAACGTGCCGGCCATGCAGCGGTCGAGCTGGTAGTTCGTCTCGCCCCGGTTCGTGAGCTTCGTCGCCATCGAGAGGGGACCAGACGGATAGGCTGTAAGCGTGATCGAAATGGCCAGCTTGGCCACGGGATCCAGACCGGCAAGCACTGTGCGATGCCCGTCGCGGAAAAACTCCCACTTGCCGAACTGGGCGACAAAATCACGCCCGCCACGATGCCCCGATATCGCCGGCCAGCCAAAGAAGCCCATGCCGCCTGTCGGCAGGAGAACGGACGAGGGCACGGCCACATCCATGCCATTGACGCGGCTTGAACGTTCGATCTCGAACAAAGGATCGGCGTCTGCGGGCTCCGCCCCGAAAGACAGGATTTCCGGCATGCCGAGCTCGGGCAGGCGCAGGCTCAGCGCCAGCTGGCCGGAATCGATGGTGACAATCTTGCTCATCCCTTGGTCGCTCCAAGTGTCAGGCCGGCAATGAAATGCCGTTGCATCAGGAAAAACATGGCGACCGGCGGCAGGGCCGCAACGATCGATCCGGCCGAGACCAGATGCCAGGCGGCGACCCATTGCCCGTTCAGCGAATAAAGGCCGGCGGTCACAGGCATGGCATGCTGACCCTGCACGAGAACCGTCGCCCAGAAGTAGTCGTTCCAGACAAAGGTGAAGACGAGCACAGAGAGGGCTGCAATTGCGGGACGCATCAGAGGCAGCACGATGTAGCGGAAGATCCGCCATTCCGAGACGCCCTCGACTCGTGCAGACTCGATCAGCGCAAAGGGCAGGCCCTTGATGAAATTGCGCATGAAGAGCGTGCAGAAACCGGTCTGGAAGGCGACATGGAAGAGCACGAGGCCCATCGTCGTGTCGTAGAGACCGGCCCTGAGCGTCATGTCACGCACCGGCACCATCAGGATCTGGAACGGGATGAAATTGCCGGCCACGAAGAAGAAGAACAGGACCAGATTGCCCTTGAACTTGTAGACAGCAAGGGCAAAGCCCGTGAGGCAGGACAGCGCCACCGCACCAATGACCGTCGGGATCGTCACCTTGAACGAGTTCAGGATGTAATAGCCGATCGGCGAGTTGTTGAAGACTGCCGAATAGTTCTCGAAACCGGCAAAGCCCGACGGGATGCCGAAATAATTGCCGGCCGCGAGGTCACCCGCCGGACGCACCGACGTGATCGCGACGCCGATCAGCGGCAGGAGCCAGAGGAAGAGGGCAACCGGCAGCAGGATCTTGTAGGCCGTCTGCGCAAAGGGCGAGGCCTTCTGGATCGGAGTGGGGAACATCAGGCGTTCCTTTCCTGGGCGAGCATGCGGACGATGAAGAGCGAGATGAAGACCATCATGATCAGGAACAGCACGACCGCGATCGATGCGCCGTATCCCATGCGGAATCCGTATTCGGAGAGCGCCTGCTCATACATGAAGTAGGAGAGTACGGAGCTCGAACCGTAGGGGCCGCCGGCCGTCATGATCGACACGAGGTCGAAGGAGCGCAGCGAACCGATGACCGTCACAACCATGGCGATGAAGGTTGCCGGTGCCAGCTGCGGCAGGATCACGTACCAGAGCAGCTTCAGCCCCTTGGCACCGTCCATGCGGGCGGCTTCCACCTGCTCCGGATTGATGTTGTTCAGACCCGTCAGGTAGAGGATCATGCAATAGGCCGTCTGCGGCCAGAGCCCGGCAATGATGATGCCGTAGGTCACGTAGCGCTCGTCGGCGAGAACGGCGATCTGTTCGCCGAACAGCATTTCCGTGAGCTTAGAAAACAGGCCGAAATCCGGGGCATAGAACCAGGTGAACATCAGGCCGACGACGACCTGGCTGATCACGAAGGGAAAGAAGAACAGCGACTTGTAGAGCCGGATGCCCGTGACTGTCTGGTTGAGGAAAAGCGCAACCGCAAGCCCCGCCGGGATCGACAGCAGGTAGAGCACCAGCCAGATCAGGTTGTTGTAGAGCGAGGTGTAGAAGGTGTCGTCATCGGCGAGTTCGACATAATTGCCGAAACCGATCCAGGTCATCGCGCCGAGACCGTCCCAGTCATGGAAGCTGATCCAGATCGACTCGAAGATCGGCACGAGCACATAGATCAGGAACATCAGCATGCCGGGCGCCAGGAACAGGAAAGGCGCAAGCGTCTGCTGGTTTCGCTTCCAGAAGCCGGAGGACGAAGGAACGGTGTTGCTCATGGCGGCACCTCTGATGAAAAGGGAAACGGCAACCGGATGCCGCGGGCCCAGGGAGACCCACAGCACCCGGCGCAGGGAGCTCTATGGCTTACTTGTGGACGCGGGCGCGAACCTTTTCGAGGCGCTCCAGGATCCGGTCCATATCGTCTGGCTTGACCATGAATTCCTGGAAGCCTTCCATGCCGGCCTTCGCCATTTCGGCGTTGGCGTCGCGGTCATAGAACTGAGCGAGCGCATAGGCGTTCGACAGCATCTCGAAACCGGCACTGAGGAACGGATCGGCCGGCTTTTCGGCCTTGTTGTTGACCGGCAGCTGGCCGAGCGTCGCGTTCATCTTCGTCTGGGCTTCCGGCGAAGCGAGGTAGGCGAGGAACTTCTTCGCGTCTTCCTTGTTCTTCGCGCCCGACGGGATGTGGAACGTATCGGTCGGAGCCTCTTCCGACATCGGAATGCCGGCCGTGATCTCCGGGAACTGCATGAAGCCGATCTGCTCTTCCTTCAGGCCGCCATCCTTCATGGTGGCGACAGCGAAGTTGCCCATCAGATACATGGCAGCCTTGCCCTGAACCATCTGCGGGATCGCATCCTGCCAGTCGATCGCGGCATGGTTCTCGTTGAAATAACCGGCCTTGACCAGCTCGCCCCACTTTTCGAACACGGCCTTCACGCGCGGATCCGTATAGGGAACCTTGCCGGAGGTCAGCTCCATGTGGAACTCGTAGCCGTTGACGCGCAGGTTCAGGTAATCGAACCAGCCGCCCGTCGGCCACAGGGCCTTGGTGCCGATGGTGATCGGCGTGATGCCGGCCGTCTTCAGCTTTTCGCAGGCGGCCAGGAATTCGGCCCAGTTCTTCGGCGGCTCGATGCCCTGCTCGGCGAAGATGTCCTTACGATAGTAGATGCCCCACTGGTAGTAGGTGTAGGGGACGCCCCACTTCTTGCCGTCGATGGTCATCGAGGCGGACGCGGACTTCAGCTGGTCGTTCAGGCCGTTGGCTTCCCAGACATCAGAGACGTCTTCAAACAGGCCGGCCTTGACGAAGGGCTCCATGCGGTTGCCGGCATACCATGCGGCGACATCGGGAGCGTCAGCGGTCAGGAAGTTGCGGATGGCGGACTTGTAGCCTTCGTGGTCGAAGTTGTTCCATTTGACCGTAATGTCGGGGTTGGCCTTCTGGAAATCGGCGATCAGCTCTTCCATCGCCTTTTTCGGCGCCGGGTCGGAGTGGTCGGAATTGAGAACGATCTCACCGGCGAATGCGGTAGACGACAGAAGGGCAGCACCCAGAGCAAAGCTGCTCAGGCTTTTGAAAAAGGTCATGTTTTCCTCCCTATGACCGTTATGCTTGGCATATGCGGAGCTTGAAGCTCTGGATCCCACCAGAGCGGATATCTCAGCTCAGCTTGATCATCAGCCTCAAACCCGTAATAATCTACCGAGTTTTGGTCGAAGTTATCCGGGATCCTAAGATTTGGAACATGTGAAGCCCCTGCTGGCGGATGAATCTGTGCCGGTCCATCCGGATCATGACCCGCGGCATCCCCTTGTCATCTTCGGCGACCATCGCTTCTGTGCGGGCGAAAGCCTCATGGTCCAGCGCATGGCAGGGCCGCACATGCACAGCCAGATCGAGCTCAACTTCGTGCTGACCGGCCAGATGACCTATTGGTTCGACGGTCGCGAACTGACTGTCGACGAGGGGCGGCTCTGCCTGTTCTGGGGCATGATCCCGCACCAGGTCATCGATCGCAGCGAAGGGACGCGCTTCGTCTGCCTTTATGTGCCGATGTCGGTCTTCCTCGGGCTTGTGAACCTGAGCCGCTTCCGCGACGCCGTCTTTCGTGGGGCCATGATCGAGGCGCTCGAGATCCGCTCCTGGGACCGGGACATCTTCCAGCGCTGGCGGGAGGAGCTGCTGGCCGGCGACGAGAATCTCATCGAGATCGTGCGCAATGAACTGACGGCTCGGGTTCTCCGGATCGAGCGCGACGGCTGGCGGGATCTGCGCGAGGAAGGCTCCGCCATCGCCAGTTTCAGCGCCAATGACAGCGAACGCGTGGAGCACATCGAGCGCATGCTTCGCTTCATTGCCGAACATGCGCTGGAAGACATTTCGGCCGAGGATGTCGGCCGCGCCGTCGGCCTGCACCCGAATTATGCGATGTCGATCTTCAAGCGGGCCGTCGGCCATACGATCAACCAGGCCATCGTTCGGCACCGTCTCGATACGGCGCAGTCGCTGCTGATTTCAACGGATCTTTCGATCACCGATGTGGCGTTCGAAAGCGGCTTCGGATCGGCTTCGCGCTTCTATGAGGCCTTCAGCGAGCGGTTTGTCGAAAAGCCGACTGCCTTTCGTCGACGCATGCGCTCCAAGGGCAAACCTCCCGCCTGATCGTCGTCAGTCGCGTCCTGCAATTGCAGAGAGTCTCGGCATGGGGGTGTCAGGGCACCAGTCGAGGAAGCCGACGATGCGACGGCTGATCTTCTCGGCGTGATTGCCTGCAATGTCGCTCAAACGGTGATCGAGATAGGGGTTGCCAAAGCGTTCAAGCGTCGTCGCGACATAGGCCTCGGCCTCCTTGCCCAGACGGTTGGCATGGAAACCGGGTATCACTTCCTGCGCGTAGATGCTTTCGAGAGACTGCCGAATGGCAGCATCGGCCAGAATGTCCCGAACACATTCGTTCGCAGGCCGTCCCTCTTTCATCCAGCGATCCGCCAGCACCGTGTGCCCGAGGTTCAGGATGTGAAGCTTCAGTTTCTCATAGGGCGTCAGGTCGTCCACGAGCCTAACGGCCGAATGGGTGCAGGGAAGAGTGAGGCCATTCTGTCGTTCGATAGCCCAGATGGCATAGGGCTCGGCAATAGCGCCCGCAGGTTCTATCGGTTCGGACACGATGCGATCGACCAGGGTGTTGCCCCAGCATACCTGGACAGAAAGCCAGACCGACAGGGCCGGATCGGGCGCATGGATCTGGGCCAGCTGCAAAACGAGGCGCTTCAACACGTCGCCGTTGCGTGAAATGAGCTCACAGGGCAGAACCGTCAGTTCCTGACCGCCAGCCTCGTAGCGTGCGATCAGCAAGGCGAGCAATTTCATCGGAAAGGATTGCGGCACGCCGTCAAGGCTGTCGTTTTCATGGACGGCGTAGCCCTTGTCGCCGGTGTTGCAGATGATCACCTGCGCCTCCTCGACGAAGACACGCTTCACCTCGTTCCAGTCGGTCGCCGTCGAAAGGGCTCGCGCCACCGAGCGGACCCGTACTTCCCGCACCATGGGCAGCCCGTCCGACAGGCCTCGGATGACCACAGGAAAGCCACCCGGCGCCGCCAGCGCTCCGATCCGCTCCGCGCGTTTGGGGTCGCCCGTGGTCTGCACCACGGTAATTGGTCCCAGCGCTGCGCCATTGTCCATCGCCTCGCTGACGAAGAGGTCGGCATGCGCCTGGAGAAACCGACTGGTGCCGAATTGCAGGATCGGGGTACGCATGCTCAGGCGGTCTCCTGGATGGATTGCAGCAGTGTTTCTCGTGCCGATTTGAGGTGACGCCGGCAGGCCTTTTCGATGGCCGCCGCGTCGCGGGAAAAGAGGGCGCGGATGTAGTCGAGGTGTTCTTCGAGCGCCCGCTGGTTTCGCGCCCGCGCGTTCGTCTTGTTCCACTGGTAGTGGTAGTGAAAGACGATCGAGATGATGTCGTAGAAATCGATGATGAAGCGGTTGCTCGATGCTTTCTGGACGAGCATGTGGAAGCGTTCGTCGAGTTCGGAGAACTCCGTGTAACGGTTGTCGATGTCGGCGAGCAGCGCATGATGCTGCGCCTCGACCGCCTGCAGCTCTCCCCAGGCCGGGTGATCCTCTGCCAGGTTGACGAAGCTTGCTGCCGAGCGCAGCTCGAACATCTCGCGGACCTCGGTCAGCTCGAGTGCGAATTCCCGGGTAAAGCCCTTCAAGACCCAATGGCTGTTCGGTCGTTTCTCGATGAGCCCGAAACGGCTGAAACGGATGAGGAACTCGCGGACGCTGGTCGTCCCGATGCCGATCTCGCGGGCGAGTTCCAGCTCGTTGATCTGCATGCCCGGTTGCGCGCCACCGGCAAGGATACGGCGCATGAAGCTGCGCTCGATGATCTCCGAGAGCGAATTGGTTTCCTCGTCCGGGAAGTAGTCGCCGAGGATCGGCTGACGCAGCACCGTCTTGGAGCGCTTGTCCCAGGCCACCAGACCGACCTCGCCGAGACGCGTCAGGATGGCGCGCACGGTGGTGCGGCTGACGCTCAAGAGACTGCCGAGTTCGGGCTCCGAGGGAAGCGTATCGGTTTCCTCGATCAGCTTCAGCGTGCGATTGTACGCATCCTTGAAGACGGTATTCTGCTTGGCCATGGATCTGCCTGGGTTGATGTGATGTGGTGCGTCGATGCCTTGCCTCTTGGCGCAAGACGCAACCGCGCGCAACGAAAACCACCGATTGTGGCGGCTCTCCCTCGTCTTGTTCCGGGTTCCGGTTCCTCCCGCTCCTGGCTGGAGCAAATTGTTCTTTATCGATATAATACCCATTGACGACCAACTGTCTATTGCCGATAAAAGACAAAATACAGGATCCGGTACCGCCGGACGCATGGGAGAAACATCGGGTGTCGAAACCAGCCTGCATCCTGCTCTCGCAGGACGACAATGTTGCCGTGACCACTGTTGCGATCGAGCCCGGCCACGTGCTGCCGGGCGGTGCTTCGGCAGCGACAAAGATCGATCCCGGTCACAAGGTGGCTGTCCGCGCGATCCGCCAGGGCGAGCCGGTCGTGAAATATGCCCAGGCCATCGGCCGTGCGACGACCGAGATTGCTGCCGGCGACCATGTCCATTCCCACAATCTCGCTTTCGATGAAGATCGCCTGTCTGTAACAGGTCTTGCCCAGCCCGAAGCGGCTACGGTTGCCGACAAAGGTCGCACCTTCATGGGTTATCGCCGCGCCGACGGGCGTGCTGCGACCCGCAACTACATCGGCATCATCGCCAGCGTGAACTGTTCCACCACCGTGTGCCGCGCGATTGCGGATGCCGCAAACCGCACCATCCTGCCGCATTACGAGGGCATCGACGGCTTCGTGCCGATCGTCCATGACCAGGGCTGCGGCATGAGCTCGACCGGTGACGGCATGCGCACGCTGCACAGAACGATAGCCGGCTACACGAGACATGTGAATTTCGGCGGCGTGCTGATGGTCGGCCTCGGCTGCGAAGTGAACCAGCTGACGCTGTACGGCCAGAGCGGCGCCGGTGCCTCCAAGCGTCACTTCAACATCCAGGATGCCGGCGGATCCCGTCGCGCGGTCGAAAACGCGCTTTCGATCCTCAAGGAAATCGCGGCCGAAGTCGGCACGCTTCGTCGCGAGCCGATCTCCGTCAGCGAGATCATCGTCGGCCTGCAATGCGGCGGTTCGGACGGCCTCTCCGGCATCACCGCCAATCCGGCCCTCGGGGTAGCAGTCGATATCCTGGCGGGTGCCGGTGGCACCGCCATCCTCTCGGAGACCTCGGAAATCTATGGCGCCGAACATCTCCTGCGCAGCCGCGCCGTCAACGAGGACGTCGCCGTCAAGCTCGATGGGCTGATCTCCTGGTGGGAGGCCTATGTCGCCCAGCATGGCGCGTCCCTCGACAACAATCCCTCGCCCGGCAACAAGAAGGGTGGCCTGACCACCATTCTGGAAAAGTCGCTCGGTGCCGTCGCCAAGGGCGGACGCTCGCCGCTGACCGCCGTCTACAATTACGCCGAACGCGTCACCGAGCACGGCCTCGTCTTCATGGACACGCCCGGCTACGACCCGGTCTCGGCAACGGGACAGGTGGCTGGCGGCGCCAATGTGATTGCGTTTACCACCGGCCGTGGCTCCTGCTTCGGCTCGCGCCCCGTGCCCTCCATCAAGCTGACCAGCAACACGGCCCTCTACAATGCGATGGAAGAGGACATGGACATCGACTGCGGCGTGATCGCCACGGGAGACGCCAGCGTCTCGGGCCTCGGCCGCGACATCTTCGATCTGATCATCGAGACCGCCTCGGGCAAGAAGACCAAGAGCGAGCTCTTCGGCTACGGCGACAACGAATTCGTGCCGTGGCACCTCGGTGCCACCCTCTGACCTCGACAACAAGGACCCGGATATCAGCATGAAGACGAGACGCATCGGCAAGACCGCCCTCGAAGTGACCGAATACTCCTTCGGCACGGCACCGCTCGGCGGGCTCTACCGGCCCTGCCCCCGCGATGTCGGGATCGCAACACTGCAGGCTGCCTGGGATCACGGCATCCGCTATTTCGACACGGCACCGCATTACGGCTTCGGCCAGGCCGAGCGTTATGTCGGCGACTTCCTGCGCGACAAGCCGGAGGACAGCTACGTGCTCTCCACCAAGGTCGGCCGCCTGCTGGCACCCGTGCCGAAGGATCAGATCCCGAATGTCGGCTTTGTCGATCCGCTACCGTTCAAGCTGGTCTATGATTACAGCTATGACGGCATCATGCGGTCGGTCGACTTCAGCTATGCGCGCCTTGGCCTGAACCGCATCGACATCCTCTATGTTCACGACATCGGCGTCTATACCCATGGTCGCGCGGTCAATGATCGCTATGTGAAGCAGCTGCGCGACGGCGGCTACAAGGCGCTCGACCAGCTGAAATCCTCTGGCGCGATCAAGGCTTTCGGCCTTGGCGTCAACGAGGTGCCGGCCTGCCTGGAGATGATGGCAGACATCGATATCGACGTCATTCTGATGGCCGGCCGCTATTCATTGCTGGATCGTTCCGCCGTCGAGGAACTGCTGCCGCTCTGCGAGAAGCGCGGCACCTCGATTACTGGCGGCGGCGTCTTCAATTCCGGTATCCTGGCAACGGGCGCCGTTCCGGGTGCGCATTTCGACTACACGCCGGCAACCGAAGAAGTACTTGGCAAAGTGCGCGCCATGGAGGGTCTGGCAAAGCAGGCGGGCAAGCCGCTCGCTCAGTTTGCCCTGCAGTTCCCGCTGCATCATCCGGCGGTTGCTTCCGTCATCATCGGTACGGCAAAGCCCGAAAGCCTTCATCGCAACATGGCGCTGACGACGGAAGAGCTTTCGGCCTCGGCCTTCGCCCCGTTCGAGGCGCATACGCTGGTCGCACCGCCGCTCGGCGATGCAGCTGTTCGGGAATAGGAGCGCGCCATGCTGAAGGGCATCCATCCCCTGCTCGGACCCGACCTGCTGCATGCGATTGCCACCATGGGCCACGGCGACGAGATCGTGATTGCCGACGGCAATTTCCCGGCCTCGACCATGGGTCCGCCGGTCATCCGCGCCGATGGCGTCGGCGCCGTCGAGATCCTGGAGGCGATCCTCGCCCACATGCCGCTCGACCAGTTTGTCGAGGATGCGGCGTGGCGGATGCAGGTTGTTGGCGACCCGCATGCGGTCCCCGAGATTTGCGCCGAGTTCCAGTCCGTGATCACCAAACTGGCCGGTGATTTCCAACTGGAGAGCCTCGAGCGCTTTGCCTTTTACGAGCGGGCGCAGACGGCGGCCTACATCGTCGCGACTACCGAATTGCGGATCTACGGCAACGTCATTCTGAAGAAGGGCGTCGTTTATCCGGAAGAGGTCCATCGGGTCTGAGAAGGCCCGCAATGCCCTGAAAACAAGGGCGAAAGGGGTTCGGAGGAGACCGCTTTTGTCCGCTTGCATTCTCCAGGATGCTGGAGTAGCGTGCCTCGATAAAATGTTTTTTATCGATAAAGATCGTCCTGGTTGCGTTCTGCGGGCCGATCTAAATGGAGGAACAGGACGCGTTGAGAGGAGAACCCACAATGACCATTCTGAAGAGCATGACTCGCCGCGCCCTGATGGGGATCGCCGGCGCTGCAATGATGACGTCGATGATGCCGGCCGCTTCCTTCGCACAGGACGTGACCATTCCGATCATCGTCAAGGACACCACGTCCTTCTACTGGCAGATCGTGCTCGCCGGCGCCCGCCAGGCCGGCAAGGATCTCTGCGTGAACGTGCCGGAACTCGGCGCTCAGTCC
>JAIXSF010000469.1 GCA_027484835.1 Rhizobiaceae bacterium
ACATCGATCGGGGCTCTCGTCGGTGGCTGCTACCTCGCCGGTAAACTCGACGAACTGGAAGCCTTCGCCCGGTCGCTGACGATGCGGCGGATCGCGTCGCTGCTCGACCTGACCATCGGTGGCGGCGGCCTTCTCGGTGGTATGCGGCTGACAAAGCGCATGCAGGAGCACCTGGAAGGCCTGACGGTCGAAGAATTGCCAAAGCCCTTCGTGGCGGTCGCCTCCGAACTGAACAGCGGGCACGAAGTCTGGATCGATGGCGGAAGCCTGATCACGGCACTCAGGGCATCCTACGCCCTGCCCGGCATTTTCGAGCCGATACGCTGCAACAATCGCACATTGATCGACGGGGCGCTGGTCAACCCGGTGCCGGTGTCCGTGTGCCGGGCCTATGAGCAGCCGCTGGTGATGGCAGTCAATTTGCATTACGACGTCTTCGGGCGCTCGGCGGTGGTCAAGCACAAGGCGTCATTGCCCGATCAGGCCAGCGCCGAGACGGCGAGAGCGCCAAACAAGGTCGGCCTCACCGGCGTCATGGTCCAGGCCTTCAACATCATCCAGGACCGCATTTCGCGCGCGCGCCTGGCGGGCGACCCGCCGGATCTTGCGCTCCACCCGCGACTGAACGACATCGGGCTTTCCGAGTTCCATCGGGCCGGCGAGGCAATCGAACGGGGATATGAAGAAGCCAAGATGCGGGTGACCGAGATCCGCCGCATGCAGGAAGCGGTCCTTCGGTGAAGCTGGTGGCATCGAGCAAACGATGCCACCCTCTGACTTTGTGCGGCTGATCCCTCAGCCGGCGATGTAAGCCTTGATGTGCTCGGCTTCCTGCTCGATCTCCCGGATGCGTGACTTCACCACGTCACCGATCGAGATGATGCCCGAAAGTTTGCCGTTGTCTTCGACAGGCACGTGACGGAAACGCCGGGTCGACATCATTTCCATCAGTTCGTTGACACTGGTTTCTTCGCGGCAACGATAGACATTGGCCGTCATGTAGGCCGAAACCGGCTCGTCGAATGCGTCCTTGCCGCCGGTGCCGATGGCCCGGACCACATCGCGCTCCGTGAATATGCCGACGATCCGCTTTTCCATTCCAACGACCACTACGGCACCGATCTTGTTCTCTTCCAGAACATGGGCAGCTTCGCCCAGGGTCACGGTCGGACTGATCGTCACGACGTTCCGACCTTTTTGCTCGAGTATGCTTCTGGCTGATGCAGGCATGCGTTCCTCCTCGCATAGAACACTCGGTCGGCAGCCCAACCCTCCTTGGGCTACCGCATGAAAAGGTGCCCTTTATTCAAGAGGATTGCAATAAGCGCCACATCACGCCCCCGTGTGGGCCTTTTTGTAGGGATCGAAGAAGGAAAAGCAAAAGAAACCGAGCAGGAAACCGCCGATATGCGCGTCCCAGGCAATCGCTGCCGAATCGGCACCGACCATTGGCAGCCCCAGCGCGATCGCGACATTGCCGAGAAACCACACAATGATGAAGACGCGTACAGTGCGGTCCCCGAGCGCCTGGCCAACCGAAAGCAAAGGCGGCTCGCGGCCGCGAAGGCGCGCAAAGCTGCGTTGGCGATCACCAAAGGCAAATCGGCAGGCCGCGCCCATCAGTGCCGAAATGACACCGGAGGCCCCGACCATCAGCGAGGGTACGCCCCAGTTCACGACTGCATGCAGAGCGGCTGCCGCTACCGATGAGACGATCCAGAACAGGACGAAACGGGTCTCTCCGATTCGCCGGCAGACCGGCGTGCCAAAAGCCGCCAGCCAAAGGCTGTTGAAGGCGAGATGTTCGAAGCTGCCATGCAGCAGCGAATAGGTGACGGGGCTCCAGAGCCAAGCCAGCGTCTGCTCGCCCAAGGGATAGATGTAGCGCACTGGCGAGAAGCCGAACTCGACTGCGAACCATTCATTCGTTGAGGGTGAGAAGAAGAACTCCTGCAGGACATAGATGCCGCAGATGATGCCGAGTGCCGCCAGAATCCCAGTGGGAACATTGAAGATCGGTGGCTCCCGAAATGTCTCCGGACCTCTGGCCTCCGCAAACGGCTCGTCTGCCGGACGTTCGTCGCCCCGCACTCCTGCGTCGTCCTGCATCAACCGCTCCTTCTTCCTGCTTCATCTCAGGTAATGCAGGCGACCCATAAAAAAAAGGCCACCTGGAAAACCCGGTGGCCTTGTGGACGCGACAATTGATCGTCGCGCCGACTGCAGGTGGTGCCGAAGGCATGCCTTCGCGTGTGCTGACGGCTTGATGCCACGCCGTCTCGGACCAGACAATCTAAATGCTTCCTTAACCTTAACTTGAGGCAATGAGAGGTTCCCTCTCGAAAATGCAGAGGCGAAAGCAAACACTATATTAACGGCTGAGAGACTAGGGTTTACCCACAGAGGAACAGACAGATCTTCCATGATGTACTCGACGCAGGCTAGCCATAGCACAACGATCGCCTCGCCGGCTCAGCAACGCGCCTTTCAGCGCGTCGCTGTCAGCCTGCAGGGGCGTCTTATGCTTGCGACCTACGAGGAGTACGTTTGCAAGGTCATCGATATGTCGCCGGGCGACGTTCGATTTGCGTGCGCGGGCATGCCGCGCGTTGGCGAGCGCATCGTGGCCTACATCGATCATCTCGGACGAATCGAGGGCGCCGTCGTCAAGCTGACGGAAGACGGCTTCGTCATCACCATCAATGCGACCGTGCGCAAGCGCGAGAAGCTGGCGGCCCAGCTGACCTGGATCGCGAACAAACATGAGCTCGGTCTGCCGGAAGACAGGCGTCACGATCGTCTCACGCCGCGCCAGACCCGGACCGAACTCACGCTTGAAGATGGAAAGGTCTATCCTTGCCGCCTGATGGACCTTTCGCTGTCGGGGGCCGCCATCGATATCGACATTCGCCCGCCGATCGGCTCGGCCGTTCGTCTCGGCAACATGCGCGGACGTGTGGTGCGCCACTTCATGGAAGGTGTGGCGGTGGAATTCCTGTCGCTTCAATCCAAGGAAGCGCTGACAGAGTTCCTCTGACAGGCACGCCTAGAACAGAGACCAGAGGGCGCCCGCGAAATCCGCGAGGCGCCCTTTCTCTTTCCCTCAGCTGAAATCGTCCCAGAGCGGGACAAGTCTTCGAAAAATAATTTGCCGAGGTTCTTGAGATACTGCGCATGAAAGCCGTCTGCG